>JAISXA010000190.1 GCA_031270685.1 Planctomycetota bacterium | reverse complement strand
TTTTTGCAATGTCGCCGGCCAGGGTCGAGTTGACGAAAAACAACCCGTTGAAACGAAAGCGGCTGAATCTTTAAAGGGAATCGGGCGGCGGTTGGCCCGATTTCCTTTAAAAGTCGACTTTTTCACACGCCCCGCTCCCGGTCGGGCCAGATCACCTTGTGCAGCTGCAGGTTTACCCTGACCGGCAGCTTGTCCCGCAAAATCCAGGATACTAATTCCGACGGCGGCAGGCGGTCCATGACCGGGGAGAAAAGGGTCTCGACCAATTCGCGGGGAAACGCGTCGTCGCGGAGGATTTCCCGCGCCCATTCATAGTCGCGCCGGTCGGCGATCACGATCTTGACCTCGTCGCCGCGGCGGAGATGGACGAGGTTCTCAAACCGGTTCCGATGCGATTGCCCCGACGAGGGCGGCTTGAAATCGAGGACCCGCGCCACCGGATAGGGGAGGAGCGATATGTCCAGGCTGCCGTTCGTCTCCACCAGGACTTCATGGCCTTCGCGCGCCAGCCGCGCGGCGAGGGCGGGGGTGTTCCGGTGCAGCAGCGGTTCGCCGCCGGTGATCTCGGCCAGCTTCGCGCCGAAGGGCCGGATCGCCGCGAGGATCATGTCGATGGACAATTCCCGGCCCGGCTCGCCGTTCGCGTACCGGGTGTCGCACCACCGGCAATCGAGATTGCATCCCGCGAGACGGATGAACGCGCAGGGCCGGCCAGCGCGCGTGGATTCGCCCTGGATGGAATGGAAGATTTCGGCGACGGGAAGAAAAACGCTCATTTGGATATAATATTTGAAGTTTTGCAAAGTGGCGATTAAACCGCCAATCGCCACTTTGCAAAAATCAAAAACTCCTATGCCGCAAGGAGCGCGATTTTTATAAATTGGGCATTCGGCGGTTTGAATGCCCAATTTGCAAAAGTTCAGTAATATTATCGGGGTTATTCCCTGTCCGCCTTGGGCGGTCCGAAGATCTCGCCGTAGACGAAGGCTTCGCGGGCGGCGGCGGGATTGGCGCGCAGGCGTTCGGCAAACCCCTCCGCCAGCGCCGCGCGCGGTCCCCGGGCGCGGCTGATCGGCGTTTTCGCCCGTTTTTCCCCGGTCGGCGCCGCGACCGGCGGGATTGGCGGCGGGTTCGCGGAGCGCCCGGGCGCATACAGTTCCGCGAGGTCCGCGCCGGTGATCCGGCGCGCCGCCGGCGTCTCCATGATCGGCCCGGTCGGTCCGGCGGGCGCTCCCCATGCCGGCTCCGGCGGCGTTGGCGGCATTTCCCGGGCCGGATCCGGACTGGCGTCCGCATCGACGACATCGTCCCATGCGGGAGACCGGGGTATGGACGGCGCCCGCCGACGGGGCGGCGGCTTTTCCCCGGGGGGAATGCCCAGCATCTCCCGGATGACGGCAACCAGTATTTCGCCGAGGGTCATGACGCGCCTTTACTCCTTCCGGTCCTTGCCGCCGATGGCGTTGCGCATGCCGGTGTCGGCCTGGACGTTGTTCATGCGGTAATAGTCCATGATTCCCAGGTTGCCGCCGCGGAAGGCTTCGGAGATGGCGAGCGGAATCTGCGATTCCGCCTCCACCACCTTCGCTCGCATCTCCGCGATCCTCGCCTCCTGTTCGGCCTGGCTGGCGCGGGCCTCGGCGGCGCGCTTTTCGGCGTCCGCCTGCGCGACCTGTTTCTTGGCCTGCGCGCGGTCGATCTCCAGCTTCGCGCCGATGTTGTCGCCGACGTCGACGTCCGCGATGTCGATGGATAGTATGTCGTAGGCGGTGCCGGCGTCGAGGCCCTTGGCGAGCACGGCCTTGGAGATGCGGTCGGGGTTTTCCAGCACCTGTTTGTAGTCCTGCGAGGAGCCGATCGCCGAGACTATGCCTTCGCCCACGCGGGCGATGATGGTGTCGTCGGTCGCGCCGCCCACGAGGCGCTCGATGCTGGTTCTGACCGTGACCCTGGCCTTGACCTTGAGCTGGATGCCGTCCTTGGCGACCGCGTCGAGGGTCAGCTTGCCGGGGACGGGCTTCGGGCAGTCGATGACCCGGGGGTCGACGGAGGTGTTCACCGCCTGGACGATTTCGCGGCCGGCGAGGTCGATGGCGCATGCCTTGTCGAAGGACAGGGGGATGTTCGCGCGGCTGGCGGAGATAAGCCCCTTGACGACGTCGGTGACGTTGCCGCCGGCCAGAAGGTGCGCGGCGAGGCTTTCCGGCTTGATGTTGAGGCCCGCCTGATGGGCCATGATCAGCGCCTGGACCAGGGTGGGGACGTTGCCCCGCGCGAGAAAATGCGCTTCGAGAAAATCGCGGCTGACCCTGAGGCCGGCCTTGTGGGCGGTGATCATGGAATTGACGATCAGGAAGCTGTTGACCTTGCGGATCGACATGCCGACGAGGCTGGTGAAGCCGACCGGCACCCCGGACGCCCACGCCTGCAGCCAGGTGCTGCCGAAAGAGATAATGACGAACGCCGCCACGATCACCAACGCCAGCGCCGCCAATCCGATAACCGCCCAGACCGGGGCCGGGATTTGCGCCATCAGTTCATTCATGCCGCCGTCCTCCTGGAAAATAAATGCCGTTTAACCCGAAGCTTCGCAATGCGGCGATTATACCGTCAAGCGCCATTTTGTAAAAATCAAAATCAGGATCGCCTTTTACCCTGCTCCGGGCCGGTCTTACTCCTCCCCGCGGCGGCGTCGCTTTCCCGGTTGCCGCGGCCGGCGGACCGGATTATACTCGCCGGGGAAATTCGCCGCCCCGGAGGCGGGATGCGAGCGAATCCGGACGTTCCCGGCAACGCCCGAAGCGAAGATTTGGACTGAACTTTCACCAATCACAGCCGTTACGGCACATGCATTTTGATTTTTGCAACGTGGCGATTGGCGGTTTGATCGCCACTTGGCAAAACTTCAGTTTGGACGTCGCGGAGCGGGAGTCCCATTTGAATATAGCCATGTTTTCCTGGGAGGCGCTCGAGGGGATCAGCGTCGGCGGCGGGGCGGCGTACGCCAGCAGGCTCGCGGGTGCGCTCGCGGAAGCGGGGCACCGGGTCCGGCTGTTCACCAGGATGGGCGACGGCCAGGCCATGGACGAGACGCTCCCGAGCGGGGTGCGCGTACGGCGCTGCCCGTGGGATCGGAAACGCGTCTTTTTCGACGAAATCGCTTCTCTCGCCGCATCGTTTTTCCACTATTTCCGGGAGGCGGCGGCTCTCGACGGCGCGTATGATGTCGTCCATGCGCACGAATGGCTGACCGTCGAGGCCGGCATCCGGGCCGCGTCCGACGTCTCGGCCTCCTTCGCCGCCGGCTTCCACTCGACCGAATGGGGCCGGACGGGGATTTGGCCGGATTCCGGCGATTCCGCGCGCATAGCCGGGCTCGAACGCGATGCGGTCGACCGGGCGGTCGCGGTGATCGCGGCGTCGCACCAGGCGCGGCGAATGATCGAGCAACAATTCCATCCGCCGGACTGGAAGCTGGAGGTCGTCTACCACGGGGTCGATGTCGGGAGTTTCGACCGCATCCAGGACTCGCGCGAGGGAATCCGCCTCAAATACGGCATTCCCAATAATGCTCCCGCCGTCCTTTTCGCCGGGCGTTTTTCCCGGTCGGGCGGCGGCGACCTGGCGGCGGCGGCGGTCGGCCTGGCGAGCGCGCAACTGCCGGAGCTGATAGGGATGTTTGTCGGCGAGGGAAAGCTGGAGAACGATATGCGCCGGCTCGCCGGACCGGCGGGGATGTTTTTCCCGACAACCGCCCGGGCCGTGCCTTCGGAACTATACCTTGCGGCGGACCTGGTTTTGGCGCCTTTCCGCCGCGACACGAACGGCCGCGCCGTGCTCCCCGCCTGGGCGGCTTCGAAGCCGGCGCTGACGCTTTCCGGGACGGTCCCGTCGGAATTCATCGTCGACGGGGTGAACGGCTGGATCGTTCCCGACGTCCCGCGAACCGCGGCCGAAGCGGTGTTGTCCGCGCTGACCGATCGGGATCGCCTGTCGTGGATGGGACGGAACGGAAGGGTTGCCGCCGAAACCGCGTTTTCCTGGAAAGACGCGGCGACCCGACTGGTCAACGCCTACACCCGCCGCGAGCGCCTGACGCCGCGATCCTGAGGGTACGGCTTGGACGCGCTCAGGCTTTCATTACCGCGCAGCCGATGGTCAGCTTGCCGTTTTGCGTAAAATTGAACGATACCGCCCCCCGTCAAAACGGAAAGCCGGATGGACAAATGCGGACCGGACCATTATACTCGGGCGCGGCTGATCAGGGTAACCGGATTTTTTTTGTATCTCGCTACGATGGTGGACTTTTGGAGAAAATCGGGCCAACCACCGCCCGATTTCCTCCAAAGATGTTACCGCTTACGGACCAATGGGTTGATTTTTCATCAGGTCGGGCGATAGCGCCGACCTTGCAATAATTCCCGACGCAAAATGTAAACCCAAGAAACTTTGGAGAGAATCAAACGGCG
>JAISXA010000184.1 GCA_031270685.1 Planctomycetota bacterium | reverse complement strand
AAGCCGCCGTCGTTGCGGATGACGCCCGGATTGAAGGTGGACTTGACTAGGCGCATATAACCGTCCTCGAGCGCGTTGGCGACGTCGATGTCGACGCCGGCGTCCTTGTAGCTGAGATTTTTCCTTGCCATGGATGCTCCTAGTGGACTTTTTGATGAAATCGGGCCAACCGCCGCCCGATTTCCTCCAAAGATGTTGCTGCTCACGGACCAATGGGTTGATTTTTCGTCAGGTCGGGCGATACCGCCGACTTTGCAATAATTCCCGACGGAAAATGGAACCCGAGGAAACTTTGGAGAGAATCAAACGGCGGTTTGTTTGATTCTCTCCAAAAGTCCACTCCTAAAGGTTGGTGAATTCGGGCGGGGCGTTCAGCGCCCGTCGTTCATCGACAATTCCGCGAGGATGTCTTCCGTTTCCCCTTCCGCATCCCCGGAATCCCCCGCGGCCGCTTTCGCGGGCCGCTCGGGGACCGGCCACGGATAGAACGCGGCGACGTCGCCCGGCAACAGCTCGAGGTCGGCGGCCGCCATCTCGACCACTTCGGGGTCCACTTTTTTCCTCTCCAGGCCGAAAGCGATCACCAGCGCGAGCTCGGAGAGCAGATTGACCTTGCGGGGGACGCCCCCCGACAGGCCGACGATCAGCGCAGCGGCATGTTTGGTGAAAATGCCCTGGGAGCTTGCCGCCGCCTTGAGCCTGGCGAGGATGTAAAGTTTTGTTTCGTCCCCGGTCATGGGTTCGAGAACCGCCTTCGCCGCGAGGCGGCTATCCAGGCGACTCGCCGCCCGCAGTCTGTTTTCCATCTCCGGTTGCCCCGAAAGGAGCAGGCGCAGCGCCGGGCCGTTCCGGCCGCAAACGTTGCCGAGCGTGCGCAGCAATTCAAGGAAATCCGGATTGCGCGTCGCTTGAACATCGTCCACCGCGAGCAGGGCGGGCAGACCCAGCATGGCCCGGTTCTCGAGGAACTCCGTGATCGCGGCGACGGCGCCCCCGCTTTCCGCATCGCTCCGGCGCCCCGAAGGGTGAAGTGCGGCGAGAAGGTCGGCGGCGGTCGCCAGCGGACTCGGAAAATAGCAAGTCAGCCATTTGGCGGCGGAGAATTCGCCCAGAAGCGCCTTTACGACCCGCGTCTTGCCGATGCCGGCGCTTCCGTAAAGGCCGGCGATCCCGGGTCCGGATCCGAGCGCATAGCGCAATCGCCCGAGCGCCTGGATGGAACTGGCGGTCGGAACGAACGTTTCCGGTCGCTGATCATCCGCGAACGGCGCGAACTCGAGCCCCCAGTATTCGAGATAATCGATCCCGTTTGGCATAAGGCACCAGGCGGCGGAGCGCCGCTATTCCCCCATAAGCACCATTCCGGCCACCTCTATTCCCGTCGCCGCCAGCCGCTGCGCGGCGAAGTTCAGCCTGCGCGCGGAAGTCGCTCCGGAATAGCCGCTGAAAAGCGCGGCCCCGGCGTAACGGCACAGGTTGAGGGTGTCGGTATGTTCCGCCGGCGGGCAGTCGAATACGGCGTAGTCGAAGCTGCGGTGGATCGTCTCCATGAACGCGCCGAAGTTCCTCGCGTCGACGATTTCATCGCCGATGCGGTCGGAGGCGCGGGCGGGAAGCACATAAAGCCCGTCCTCGTCGCTCACCGTCAACGCCTCCTCCACCGGGCAGGCGCCCCTGAGAACATCGGTCAGGGTGAAATATTTCGCCGAAATGCCGAGGCGCGGCGCGACCTGCGGCCGGCGCAAATCGAAATCGGCCAGAAGCATCCGCGTCCCCACCCTTCGCGCGAGCGCGAGCGCGAACCTGATGGCCAACTCCGTCCGCCCCTCGCCGCGCCGGGCGCTGGAGATCAGAAGCGACGGCTGGCCGGGATTCCGCGCCGAAAGCCGCGCCGCCAGATCCATGGACTGGACCTCGAATTCCATCGCCCCGCCGAGCGGAAGGTAGTTGAAGCGCTTGATGCGGCGGACCCGCCCAAGATCGATTTTCCCGGAATCGGCGGCGCTCACGGCGGTCGGCGTCGATGCCTCGTCGTCCCGGGCCGCGGGCAATTCGTCGAATATTTGCGTATCCAGGTCCCCGACCGGTTTTACATCCGTCTCGGTGGGATGGGATGAAACGACCGGCTCCATGCGGCCCGGCGTTTCGGGCGGAAGATAATCCGGCTCCGGCGGCTCCGGGAACTCGCCCGCCGCGACGGCGCGCGACGGCGCGGGACGCGGATCGAAGGACGGCTCGGACGCCGGAAGCGCGGCCCGCGCGGTTGGTATTCCCAGCTTCTTGTCGCGCATCAGGTTGGCGAATGCCTGGTCGGCGCTCAACGGCGGCCCTCCCGGAGCATGGGCGGACGCTCTCCCGGCGGGATTCTCCAGGCGTCGCCGACCACGATCTGCCGCAGCCCGGCGGCCAGCAGCAGGATCGCCACGCCGACCGCCAAGGCGCGCCAGCGACGGGACGCGCGGTGAAACGCCAGGGTCCGCCTTTTGCCGAGGGGCGCCGGTTCCGCCATGTCGACGGACGGGGGCATCAGGGTCCTTCGCCCGCCGTAGGCCTCGAGTTTGGCTCCGAGCGATTTCGCGCCGAGCGAAAGCGACCCGGCGTCGTAACGGGGAATCGACGCCAGGACCGGCACGTTGACCCAGCGCCTGGCCTCGAAGGAGTTGGTCAGCCTGGAGCCGAAAACCTCGTGCGCCGCCATCCACAGCAGGCCCAAACACAATCCCAGGCCGGCGCCGATCTCCAGCGGCCGCCGGGACAGGGGAATCGCCGCGACCGAAATGTCCACAGGGCCGGGCGGGCAAAAAAGGTTCGCCGCCGCCGTTGGCGGCGCCGGCGCGGGCTTTTGCGGCTCGGGTGCGGACGGCGCCGGAACCGTCTCGTCCGGGCGTCGCGACTCCGCCACGGCGTCCGCGACCCGGCCGATGTTTTCGGCCGCGAGTTCCAGGTATTCGATCCTTGACGGCAGCGTTCCCCGATGCGCCGCCAGGGCGTGTTCCGCCTCGGCCAGGCGCGCCTCGGCGGCGGCCAAATCGGCCAGAAGGCGGTTGGCCGCCTCCGCCGCGTGATTCAGGCGGTCGGCGAGGGTGCCCGCCGCCGCGTCGGAGCTTTGCCATTCCAGCGCCAGGTTTCGAATGCGGATTCGCCGTTCCTCCAGCGCCGCTTCGACCGAACCGTCGTCCGCTTCGAGCAAACGCCGCTCCAGCGCGGCGAGCTCCCGCAGCGCCGCGCGCACAAAAGGATGCTCTTCGCTGCAGTCGAGGCGCAATTCGGCGAGGCGGCGGAGAACGCCTTCCCGCAGTTTTTCGAGTTCCAGCGTTTCCGGACTTTCCAGCCATTCGCGGCTCAAGCCGATCTCGTCGAATTCCAACGCGTCGAGCCGTTCCTTGAACCGGTCCGCGCGTTCCCGCGCGGCCGACGCCTCGCGGGCCGCCAGTTCCGCCTCGTCGCGGGCCGCTTCGCGGAGGAGGGCGCAATTATCCCGCGCCTTCCGCGCGTCCAGAACCGCCCGTTCGAGCGCGGCCAGGCGAAGCGGATCTTCCGCCGGCGCGGCGCGGCGCGGCGGTTGCGGCGGCCGGGGCGGCCGGGGCGCGGGCGGTTTTTCGGCGGGCGGAGGTTCGGATTCGCGCTTTTCCGCCTCGCCGCCGCCGGTCGGCGCGGCGGGGAGCGGCATCCGCTTCGCGCTCCGCTCCAGGAACGCCCCCAGGTACGAAAGCGCCGTCTCGACCGCAAGCGCGTCGATGCGCGTCAGCGGCGAGTCGGCGGGAAACCGGAGCGGCAGCAGGGTGTTTGGCAGTTCCAGGGTGAGCAGCGCGTGCGCCGCGTCGCTTTTATCGAAATGCATCCTCGCCGCGTCCCACCGGCCCAGCCACAAATCGCGCTCCCAAGGCGCCGGATCGTGCGCGGAGTGGAGCCTGCCCGCCGCGCCGTACAGGCCGTTGGCGGCAAGCGCCGGGACGGCGTCGAGTTCCCGGAGCAGTTCGCGCGTCGCCCGCTCCCCAAAGCCTCCGCCGCCCCGGAATTCGCTTTCCCGCAACAGCCGCCCGTTCAGCTCCGCAACCGCCGAGCGCCACGCCTCATCGGGGGAAAACGCCGTCCTGTTTTCGCGAAGTTCGTGAACCCGGTAGAATATGGCGAAGAACCGGTCGTCGGGTTCCGCCCTCGTAACCATGTTCGCCGACGCGGGGCGGTTCCCGGCCGGCTTGAAAAAGGAAAAATCCCACCCTCCCTTTCCCGGCGGCGGATCGACGTCGGAGAGAACGGACGCGAGGGACTGGTAATCGATGTTCGCCGCGAGGTCGGACAGCGTCAGTCGCATTTCCGGACCGAAATACGGCGGAAAGGGACGATCCCACGGGGACGTGTCCATGATCAACGCTTTGCCGTACTCGAGAAGTCGTTCCCTCAGGAGGGGGGGACGGTCGTCGCCGTCGGCGGGCGGGCCGCCCGGGGAATGTTTGAGGGTGAAGCGGAGGTTGGCGGTCAGGAGTTGGCGCCGGCCGGGATCCCGGAGGAAGGCGGATAATCGCAGTGCGGCGGCCTCCCAATCGTAGTCGGCGGCGGATTCCGGCGGCATGACCACGAGCGCCCGCGTCCCGCGCGCCACCAGGCCGCGGGGCGTGGCCAAGGTCTGGTACAGGAGTCCGCCGGTTATGCCCAGGGCGAGACAGAGGAAGAACGCTCCGCCGTTGCGCACGGCGAGATATGCCGGATTGAGCCTCGAAAGCCGGGAATCTCCCGTCATGCGGTCATCCTCCGCGCGTCCCGATGGAAGGAAACCAAACAAACCGGCATTTGATTTCCTTCCACCGGGACGCGCCCTCACCATCCGGATAAACGGTTTCTTCTCGCGTTGCCGCCTCCGCCGCCCTTGACGACCCTCGCCCCGTAGGGAAGATATTCGCTTCCGGTCGGCCGGCGATCCGGCGCGGTTCCGGGTCCGGTCAGCGCGGCGTCATAGGTCGCCGTCATGTTCGCTTCCACATCCGACATGGCCGGTTCGGCCCGGGACGGAGCGCTCGGCGGCGGCGGCGGCGCGGCCCCGGGAAGGCGGGCCGGGGTTCCGGGGCCGGAGAAAACCTTCTCCGGAAGTTCCGCCGGGGGCGGCGGGTCAAGCCCGAGCAGGGCGTTCCTTTCCGGAAGCAGCGACGGGACGATGACGATCTGTCCCGGGCGAACGATCGGGTCGTCGCCCGTTCTCCCGAGGAAAGCTCCGCGCACGTCGTGAACCGTCCTGGACGGCCGGCTCCGGTGCGGCGTGACCAGCATGACCCGGGCGAGGTCGGCGCTTTGGGGGCTCACGTACCGTCCCCTCGGCGCGGCCGCCGGGAAGGACGGCGACAAGTCGTCGCCGTCGATGTCCTGCCGCGACGGGTTCGCCTCCCAGTTGGCGGCGAGGATCGCCTCGGACAATTTAACCGGCTCCATCCCCATCGGGAACCGTCCGGGCTGAAGCACATCCCCGTGAACGTGGTAGTAGCCGCCGCGCGCGCGGTTGGCCTGCACCCTGACCGCGCATTCGCCCAGCACGTACGGCAGCAGCGTTTTCCTTATTTCCTCCGCCGCCATATCGGCGGTGAGGCCGCGGATGGCGACGATGTCGTGGGCGTTGGGTATGCGCACCGTGCCGTCCGCCTGGATCTCGGCGGTTCCGGAAAACTCCGGGTGATCCCGGACCGTGAAGGTCACCACGTCCTTCGGCATCAACCGGTATTCGTCCGGGCGGTCGACATCCCCATAGCCGCCGCCGTAGATCAGTTGTTCGACCGGGACGTAACGCGGCAGCGCGGCCGCGGCGTTCGCCGCGGCGACGGTTCCGGCGGCCGCCGCCGCGGGGGAAGGCGGCGAATATCCTCCAGTCGCGGGCGGCGTAAATGATGGATCGTAATAAGAGGCTTGCGGGCGCGTCCGGCCGGCTCCGCCGTCGTATGACGGCGCGGCGGCGCGGGGCGGCGGGTATGCGTCGGCGGGCAATGCCGGCAAATCGGGCTGCGCGTCCAACCCGGCGTGGAGTCCGTCCGCAAACTCCCCGAACGAATTGTCGCGCGGCGATTTCGGCGGAACCGTGAACGACTCCGGCGGAACCGGGCGCCGTTTGCGATAAACCTCCCGCCAATGCGCTTCTCCGGAAAGGTCGGCCGCCGGAATCGAAGGACTATACGCGGGCGCCTTCTTGCTCCCGCAAGCGGGCAGGGCCGGCAATAACGCGGCCGCCATGATCAAAACGGAATTCCTGAATCGCATCGCGTTTCCCTTGCGGCCAGCGCCCGGAGACGCACCGGCCGACGGCAAAGAGTCCACTATCTGTTATCGGCCGAGTCGCGACAGGCGATGCAGGGAAAGAGGGAAATCAAACAGCGGTTTGTTTGATTTCCTTTAAAAGTGGACTTCAACAGTCCGCGAAAAGTCCGGTCATTTGTCCCGAAGGCGCTGGTCTATGCTGTCCTGGTCGAGGGGAGGGAGGTTGCGGCGCTTTCTGAACTTGTTGCAAATAATTATCACTTCCTCGAGATCGTAATCCCGAAGTCGGGTGATGATTTCCCGTAATAGGCGATTGTTTTGCGAAGTTCGCCGCTTTCTTTCGTCCATTGCGTCGATTAAACCAAATCCACCCGGATTTGACAAGTGGACTTTTGGAGAAAATCGGGCCAACCGCCCGATTTCCTTTAAAAGTCGACCAAAAGTCCACCTCATGGAACGTACCTCGCTCCGTGGATAAGCGCGAAGAAGTACATTACCGGAAGCGTCAGGTACACGGAATCGAAAAGATCGAGCACGCCGCCGAATCCGGGCACGCCTGACCCCGCATCCTTCATTCTGCTGTTGCGCTTGAAGCACGATTCCACCAAATCGCCGAGCAACCCCACGGCCGACATGAGGAATGAAAGCAGCGCCAGCCGCGCCCATCCAAGCCGCGCCAAGGCCATGATTGGATTGGTGAACGCCATGAATTGCATCAAAAGAACGCTGAAGGCAAGGCCGCCCAACGCGCCTTCCCAGGTTTTGCCGGGCGAGAGGCGGGGAATCAGCTTCCGCGCGCCCCACCTGCCGCCGACCAGGAGCGCGCCGATGTCCGAAACTTTCGTCAGGAAAATGCACACCAGGACGAATTCCACGCCGTCCATCGGCCACCCGGACGGGCTGAACGCGAGGTGTCGCAAATGGATGACGAATCCGGGAAGCCAGCAGCAATACAGGAATCCGAACATGGTGAGGGCGACGCTGCTCAGCGCCAGGTGGTTGCTCTTGCGCGTCAATTGCAGCAGCATGGAGCCGGTCATCAAAACCGCCATCGCCAGCGTGGCCGCCGCCGCCGGCATCCCGGCGGCGCGCGCGCCCCCGCCAAGGTCCCACTCCAACGCCAGCACCCACAGCGGGCCGACAATGCGGCCAAACCGGGAAAACGGGAAAAACCCGCACATCACCGCGAGGCGATAGAATTCGCGCAGGCACAGCGCGGCTCCGGCGGCGGTGAGAATCGCGCACGCCCATCCGCTCTCGTACGCCACATCCCATCGCGCCGCCAGGTAGACAAGCAGGATCGCGGTGATTGCGCTGCCCGCGCGAAGCGCGAGATTGCGCGTTTGCCTGGGAGCCGGACCGGAAACGGGTTCGGAAGGGGGAGGGTGGTTGCGCGGGGTATCGGTCATTTCGTTCCCGTGTCGATTCCGGCCGGATCCGGACCTCCGTATTTTCGGACGCGCACGGAGTAATCCGCCAACGCCAAGTCGAAGTCATCCTCGGTGAACTCCGGCCAAGTCTTGTCGCTCCAGTATAGTTCGGCGTAGGCGGCCTGCCAAATCAGAAAATTCGACAACCGCCGCTCGCCGGCGGTGCGAACGATCAGATCGGGATCGGGCATGCCGGCCGTGTCCAGGTTCGCCCCGATCGCCTCGGCGGTGAGAGCGTGCGGCGGCTTCCCCGCGGCGGCGAGGCATTCCGCCGCCCGCCGCGCCGCGCGGACCAACTCGTCGCGGCCGCCGTAGCTGAGCGCCAGCGTCAGGACCGTTCCCGCGCCGCCGGCGGTGGCGTCCCGCGCCCGGTCGAGGGCTTTAAGCACCTTCGCCGGCAGGCGGGCAAGATCGCCGATCGCGGCCAGCCGGACTCCCCGCTCCACAAGCCCCGGGGTCTCGCTGCCGAGAAACCGCTCCATGAGCGACATGAGCGCTTCGACCTCTAGCCTTGGCCGGGACCAGTTTTCGGTGGAAAACGCGTACAGGGTAAGGTACGGAATCCCGAGCCGGACCGCGTGCCGCACCACCCGCCGAACCGTTTCCGCGCCGGCTTGGTGGCCGGAAGTCCGCGATTTCCCGCGTCTTCGCGCCCAGCGGCCGTTTCCGTCCATGATGAAGCCGACATGCCGCAAGGTGGCGTCCGCCAAAGCGCTACCCCCGATATCCGGGCGGCCAGGACATCTCCGTCCAGATCCAGATGCCCATTATGATGAACACCGCCGCCAGAACGAGTTTCGTCCAGCCGAGGTTCTTTTTGAAAAAGTCGCCGATCTGCTGGCTGCTGACGCCGACGAACACCAGCCCGAAGACGATCAAGAGCGGCAGGACGAAGAGCAGGTTGTACCAGGCCAATAGCGCCATGGATTGCCAAAACCCCGTTTCCGCCATGATGAGGATGGTGGGAAGGTAAACCTGCCCGGTGCAGGCGGCCTCGAGGAACGAGACGCAGACGCCGGCGGCGAACACCCCCAAAACCAGCCATCGCGCCCGGACGCCCTTGGCCATGGCGACGTTGATCCGTTTCTTGAACGCCTTGGGAAGCTGCAGCGTCATCTCCTCGGCCGGGCGCCCGGAAAACAGGAGCCGGGCGTCGCGCAGGCTGAGAATCGCGCAGATGGCGCACAGCAGAAAGGCGGAATAATACACCAGGTCGGCGGCGACGAGGTACCAGCCGCCCCGGCTGTTGATCTCGGCGATCACCTTCCACAGGAAAAGTCCGATGCAGAAATAGGTGATGTACACCGCCGCCGTGTAGGCGAGGCATACCGCGACGATTTCCTTGTTGGTGCGCTTGGCGGTGGACATCATCGCCACCAGGATGATGATGGTGGCGAAGGCGCAGGGATTGACGCTGTCCGCGAGGGCGGCGGCGCTGATGGCGCCGAAGCGCAGCTGCGATTGCGCCCGCGCCCGCCCGCGTCCGCCGGAGGCCCGCGGTGCGGGAAGGCCGCTCCCCGCCGCCGCTTCCCCGGATTCGGGGGGTTCGGCCGCAAACGCCGAGGCTAACGCGCTAGCGGAAAAAAAGGACGCCTTGCCGAAGCCAAGCGTCACCCCTCCTTTCCCGGCGATGAAATCCGCCGCGGCGCGATCCAGCCTCCCGATGATTTCCTCGCCTTCGATGAACGCGCGGCGGGGCGAGAAGACCGTCTGTCCGTCCCGAACCTCCAAGACGCCCAGGAACACCACCAGGGTCAGGTTGTCGCCTTCCGGAACCTCCAATTCGTCGAGAAGGTCGAACATGTAAAGCACATGGTCGAGGCCGGAATCCGGGTCCGCGATGTTGAAGCGCTGGAACGTCATGTCGCCGGCGTATTTCCTCTCCGTTTCGGCGACGACCTCGGTCGTCCGGGTGCACAGGCGGCAGCTTGGATTATAGAAGTATATCATGTGCGGGCGGGGAGCGCCGGACTCCCCGGCTTCGGCGGCAAGCGCGCCCAGCGCGGCCGCGGCCGCCAGCAGTAAAAGCTTGACTTTGATTCGCGCGATGGACATAGTATTTTCCTGTTGCGAAAAGGTGGACTTTTGCAAGGACGAAAGGACAGCCATGCTCCCCGTCTCCCGCTTGCCGGCTCCGGCGATCATCCTCGTTCTGTGCGCCGGGCTGGTCGCGGCGGGCGAGCGCATCGTCTCGCAAAGCGGCCTTGTCGATGGCGTTTTCGAACGCGGAGGCTTTTCGATCTCCCCCGCAAGGGATGTCGCCCCGGAACAGTATAGCGATGATCCGGGACCCGCGCAAGTCTTCGAGATTCTCCGCCCCGGCCAGGCTCCGCTACGGATCGGGAGGCTGCACACCTCCTGCTCCTGCATCGAACTGTCCGCCGAGCGGCGCGATTTCGGGCGGGGCGAGCGGGCGTTTCTCCGGTTGCGCAACGTCAAACCCACCGTGAAGGGAGGGGCGACGTATTCCTTTTTTGTGCAAATCACCGAACCGGCGAGGGAAACGTTGCGCTACGACGTCTTCGTCGATTCGGCGGCGCCCGGGCCGCTTCACGGAACGCCGACCCCGCGGGAGCGGCTCCGCCCGCCCGCTCCGGTTCCCCCCGCGGGCGCCGCGGCGTCCCCGTGGCGGGCCGACGCTCCCGCCGACCCGGCGGCGGCCTCCGTCTTCGCTCCGCGGCGGAACCCGCCGCCCCCCGAACCGGTTTCGCAAAGCC
>JAISXA010000135.1 GCA_031270685.1 Planctomycetota bacterium | reverse complement strand
TTTGCAAAACTTCAAGCAGTCATGCCGAAAAGAACGGCAATTCCAAACCGCGCGGAGCATCAACATCCCCGCAGCAAACGGATAGCCTCGCCCGCGCTCGGCGCGCCGAAAACGGCGGTGCCGCCCACCAGAAGATCCGCCCCCGCTTCGCGGATGGCCGCGGCGTTCTTGACGTTCACCCCGCCGTCAACCTCAAGTTCGGCCTGGGCCCTACCCTCGGCGTCCAGGAGGTCGCGCGCCTCGCGGATGCGGGTAAGCGATTCGGGGATGAACGCCTGCCCGCCGAAGCCGGGGTAGACGCACATGACAAGCAGCCTGTCCACCTTGGTCAACCGCCCGGAAAGGCGGCGGACCGGCATGTCGGGATTGAGGGAAAGCCCGCGGGTCAGGCCAAGCGCCCCGATCTCGTCAAGCGCCTCTTCGGGATCGGGGAATATTTCCAGATGGACGGTGAGGCCGTCCGCGCCCGCCTCCCTGAATTGGCGGAGGAAGCGCTGCGGATTGTCCATCATGAGATGCACATCGAAATGCAGCCTGGTGACGTTGCGGATGCTTTCAACAATGCCGGGGCCCATGGAGAGATTGGGAACGAAATGCGCGTCCATGATATCGATGTGGATCAGATCCGCGCCCGCATCCTCCACGCGCCTGATGTCATCCGCGAGGCGGCGGAAATCGGCGGAAAGTATGGACGGGGCGATTTTTATCGTTTTCATGGCCGGCTCCGGGTACAAATGGCGTAATCAACGGGCGCTCGCGCATCCCGACGCGGCGCGCCGGGCGCTTCGCCGCGGCGCCCGACGTCATGCGCCGCAAGCATGCGCAAAGCTTCAGGGTAAACCATGCGCCGGCGAGTGTCAAATGGATGTGCCCGATTTTTTGTCGGCTTTTAAAGGAAATCGGACCAACCGCCGCCCGCTTTCCTTTAAAGATTAAACCACTTTCGCTTCATTGGGTTGTTTTTTAGTGGACTTTTGGAGAAAATTAAACAAACCGCCGTTTGATTCTCTCCAAAGTTTCTTGGGTTTTTATTTTGCGTCGGGAATTATTGCAAGGTCGGCGCTATCGCCCGACAGAGCGAAAAATCAATCCATTGGTCCGTAAGCAGTAACATCTTTGGAGGAAATCGGGCGGTGGTTGGCCTGATTTCCTCCAAATGTCCACTTTTAGTCACCTCGACCCAAACCGGCGACGTCGCAAAAAAGCGGCGCTGAAACGAATGCCCCGAAACTTTGAAGAAAATCAATCGGCGGTTCGATTGATTTCCTTCAAAAGTCCACATTTCTTGCGCAGGGAATATTTTTATCTTGACACTTATTAGGTAAAATAGTACTATAATACATAAATAAGAATCGTACAGAAAAGCCGCCGCATCGCGACGGGAGGAAAAATGATGGCGGGTCTATTGAATATCGGTGAAATGTGCGCCCTCGCCCTGCATGTCCTGGTGGAACTGGCGGTTCTTCGCGAGATTGATCCCGATGGTCGCGTCACGGTCCAGGAGCTGGCCGGAAAGCTCCATGCCAGCGTCCATACCCTGCAGAAGGTGACGCGCCGCCTGATCATGCTGGAAATGGTCGAAGGCGCCCGGGGTGCCCGGGGGGGGCTCAGATCGGCGATCGACCCCGGGAAGGTGAACATGCTGCGGGTGGTGGAGGGAATCGAGGGCAGGCTGTGGTCCAACGACTGCATGTTTTCGAAACGGGTTTGCCCCGAAGGATGCAAATGCGTTTTCGACGGCGTGACTGGCGCCCTGGAAAAACGAATACGGGAATATTTTACCGGCACAACCCTGGCCGATCTGCGCGATATGGCCATGCTGCCGGCAAATCGGGATTGCTTGAAAGGAAAAGATCATGGCGGCGGCGGAACGGAAGGTTGTGCATATTGACGCGGAAAAATGCAACGGCTGCGGCCGGTGCGCGCATGCCTGTCACGAGGGCGCCATACAGATGGTCCACGGCAAGGCGCAATTGGCGTCGGACCTTTTCTGCGACGGGCTTGGCGACTGCCTCGGCCCCTGTCCGACCGGGGCGATTTCCATCATCACCCGCCAGGCCGAGGACTACGACCCGGCGGCAGTGGAAAAGCGCATGGCCGAAATGAAGCGGGCGAAGGCGGGCGATCCCCCGCCCTACGGCTGCCCGGGCTCGGCCTCCCGGGAATTGAAAAATCAGGCACCTGCGCCCTACGGAGGCTGTCCCGGCTCCATGGCCAAGTCGCTCAAGGCGGCGGATGCCGCCTGCGCCCATGTCAGCGGAGACGAGGCGGATCAGCCAACCGCCGAGTCCGAACTGATGAATTGGCCGGTACAGTTGAAGCTGGTCCCCGCCGGCGCGCCATACCTGAAGGGGGCGGATATGCTGCTCGCGGCGGACTGCACCGCCTTCGCGGTTCCGGACTTCCACAACCGGTACCTCCGGAACAAGCCGGTTCTTATCGCCTGCCCCAAGCTCGAGGACAACGATCCGCAGGCGGCCAAGCTCGTCGAGATCGCACGCACCGCCCGTCCGGCGTCGCTCACCGTCCTCCGGATGGAGGTCCCTTGCTGCGGCGGCCTGGTCCGGGTCGCGCGGGAAGCGGTCAGGCAGTCCGACCTCGACATCCCCGTCAATATCATCATTGTGGGCATAGATGGTTTGGAAAAATGCCGCAAATGAGGGGGATTTCCCCCAAGGCCGGCAAAAATCAAGGAGAGAACATGTTCTGTTATCAGTGCGAACAAACCGCCTTCGGCACGGGATGCAACAAGTCGGGCGTCTGCGGCAAGAAGCCGGACGCCTCCGACCTCCAGGATCTGCTTGTCGAAACCGCCATGGGCGTCGCCTGTCAGGCGTCGAGGCTGGCGATCAAAGGCAAGGTGAACAGGGAGGCGGGGCGCTACGTCATCCAGGCCCTTTTCACCACCGTCACCAACGTCAACTTCAATTCAACCACCATTGCCGACCGGGTGAAAAAGGGCGTCGCCCTGCGCGACCGCCTCGCCGCCCAAGCCGGAACCGACGGCGCACTTCCCGTCGCCGCCACCTTCAAGCTGGCCGCCGACCCGGCGGCGATGGCGATCCAGGCCCAAGCCTTCGGCATCGAGAAACGCCGCAAAAAGCTTGGCGACGACAAGACCGGCGTCATGTACATGATCCTCTACGGCCTCAAGGGCGCCGCCGCTTACGCCGACCATGCCATGCGCCTGGGGAAAGAGGAGGACGATGTTTACAAGATGTTCTTCGACATCCTCGCCTTCGCCGCCACCGAACCCTGCGACATGAACAAGCTGCTCGAGAACGCGCTGAAGACGGGCGAACTCAACCTTAAAGTCATGCAGCTTCTCGACGCCGGCAACACCGGAACCTACGGGCACCCGGTTCCCACCAAGGTGTTGGCAACCCCTGTCAAGGGCAAAGCCATCCTCGTCACCGGCCACGATCTGCGGGATTTGAACGATCTCCTGGTAGCCACCGAGGGCAAGGGCATCAACGTCTACACCCACGGCGAGATGCTTCCCTGCCACGGCTATCCCGGGTTGCATAAGTTTCGGCACCTGGTCGGCAATTACGGCGGGGCGTGGCAGGATCAGCAGAAGGAATTCGCCGATTTCCCCGGCCCCATACTCTTCACCACCAACTGCCTGATGCCGCCGAAGTCCAGCTACATCGACCGGGTCTTCACCACCGGCCTCGTCTCCTTCCCCGGCGTGAAGCATGTCGAGAACGGCGAGTTCGAGGCGGTCGTCCAGGCCGCTCTCGCCGCGCCCGGCTTCACCGCCGACGAATCGGAAAAGACCATCATGGTCGGGTTCGGCCGCAACGCCGTCCTGGGCGTCGTCGACAAGGTCATCGAGGCGGTCAAGGTCGGCGCGATCAAGCATTTCTTCCTCATCGGCGGCTGCGACGGCGCCAAACCCGGCCGCAATTACTACACCGAGTTCGCGGAAAAGGCCCCCGGGGAAACGGTGATCCTCACTCTGGCCTGCGGCAAGTACCGCTTCAACAAGCTGGACTTCGGCGACATCGGCGGCATTCCGCGCCTACTCGACGTCGGCCAGTGCAACGACTCCTACTCGGCCGTCCAGATCGCCCTGGCTCTCGCCAACGCCTTCAACTGCGGCGTCAACGATTTGCCGCTGTCCCTGATCATCTCCTGGTACGAGCAGAAGGCGGTGGCGGTGCTCCTGACCCTACTCCACCTAGGCATCAGGAACATCCGGCTCGGGCCGACGCTGCCCGCTTTCGCCACCCCCGCCGTGCTCCAGGTGCTGATAGATAAATTCGCGGTCAAGCCCATCACCACGGCGGATGCGGATCTCAAGGCCATTCTCGGCTGAGCGTCCCGCCCCATCGTCCCGTCCCGGAAACTCCGGGCGAACCAATGGAGGAATCGGTTGATGCAAAAGCGGTGGAATCTTTAAAGGAAATCGGGCGGCGGTTGGCCCGATGAGCGCCGTTTTCGGCAAAAAGAAAGGCGAAAAATCTTGCGTCATTTCCCCGACTGAAATACATTCGCGCCTGCGGCCCGCGGCAAGGCCGGAAAGCGGGGAGTCGCATGGCGGGGTTTCTCGAATTCCAGGATATCAGCCATGCCTTCGGCGCGATCCGCGCCGTCGACGGCGTGAGCCTGTCGATCAAACAGGGCGAGGTGTTTTCCCTTCTCGGACCTTCCGGCTGCGGGAAAACCACGCTGTTGCGGATTTGCGCCGGTTTCCAGCGGCCCGGGGCCGGCCGCGTCATCCTGGACGGCGCGGACATCACCGACCTGCCGCCGGAAAAGCGCAAGGTCAACACGGTTTTCCAGAATTACGCGCTGTTTCCGCACCTCAACGTCTTCGACAACATCGCTTTCGGCCTGCGCATCGCCGGGCGCTCCCGAACCTTCATCCGTTACGAGGTCGAACGCATGCTCGACCTCACCGATATGGCCGACCACGCCGGCAAGCGGGTGGGCGAAATCAGCGGCGGCCAGAAGCAGCGCGTCGCCATCGCCCGCGCCCTCGTCAACCAGCCCCAGGTGCTGCTGCTCGACGAGCCGCTCGCCGCCCTCGACCTGAAACTCCGCCAGCGCATGCTGGTGCAGCTCGACGCCATCCACGACGAGGTCGGCATCACCTTCCTTTACGTCACCCACGACCAGGGCGAAGCCATGTCCATATCGGACACCATCGCGGTCATGAATCGGGGGCGGGTGGAGCAGACCGGTTCGCCCGCGGAGATCTACGAGGCGCCGCGCTCCTCGTTCGTCGCCGCCTTCATCGGCGACACCAATTTCTTCGACGGCGCGGTGAAGCGGATCGAGGGCGATTATTCGCTGGTTTTCATCGAGGGGCTCGGAGACGTCACCGTCTTCAACGACAAGCAAATCCGCCTCGGCGGGGCGGTGCACCTTTCCCTGCGCCCGGAAAAGATCGACATCCACGTCGAAAAGCCCATGCCCAGGACCAACCGCAACCTCGTCCAGGGCGAAGTCGAAGAGGTGGTCTACCTCGGCTCGTCCACCAAATACTGGGTGCGGGTGGGCGAATACCGCCTCGCGGTGCAGCGCCAGCACCGGCGTTTCCTTCTCGACGAAAGGACGACCATCAAATGGGGCGACCGGGTGTGGCTGGAGTGGCATTCCGACGACGGCTATATGCTCGAGCGCTACTCCGAGGCCGACGAGGAGCTGCTCGTCCTGCCGGACATCGAACCGGAGGCGGAACCGGACACGCCCGCCGCCGGGGCGGGGGTGCCCGGCGCCGAAAGCGTCGACGGGGAGGCGTCATGAGCGCGCGAACCGGCGGCAACGGACGGAACGGCCGCGGGCGGTTCAACGAGCTTTTGCTTACCCTGCCCTCGCTGGCGTGGCTCGGCGTGTTTTTCCTCGTTCCGACCCTGATCGTTTTCGCGATCGCCTTCCGGCCCGCCGATCCCTACGGCGGCATCGGGGACGGCTGGACCTTCGAGACGATCCGCCGCATGGCAAGCCCCAACTACCCCGCCATCATCTGGCGCACGGTGTGGCTGTCCGCCGTCGCGACCCTGATCTGCCTGACCCTCGCCGTGCCGGTCGGTTACTGCCTCTCGCGCATCGACAGGCGCTGGCGGCAATGGGTCCTGCTTCTGGTGGTGATCCCGTTCTGGACCAATTTTCTCGTCCGGGTGTTCGCGTGGAAGTCGCTATTGGCGACGAACGGCTCTTTCCGCCTGGCCCTGGTCTGGCTCGGCGCGCTTTCCGGGGACCAGCCCATCCTCTTCACCCCGGCCGCGATCCTTCTCGTCCTCGTCTACACCTACCTCCCCTTCGCCATCCTTCCCGTCTACGCCGCCGCGGAGAAGTTCGATTTCAGCCTGCTGGAAGCGGCGCGCGATTTGGGCGCCAGTTCCGGCCGGGCGTTCTTCCGCGTGTTCCTGCCGGGAATCAGCCGGGGGCTGGCGACGGCGGGGATAATGGTGCTGGTGCCGTCGCTGGGGTCGTACGTCATTCCCGATCTGGTCGGCGGCGCGACCAGCGAAATGCTCGGCAACAAGATCGCGCAATACGTCTATACCGAACGCAATCTTCCCCGCGCCAGCGCGCTGTCGGCCATCCTCACGCTGGTGGTGGCGGCGCTGCTGCTGCTTTTCCTGTGGTGGAGCCTGCGGCGCAATCGTTTCGGCGGCGACAGGAAGGGGGAGCTGTTCACGTGAAACGCAGCCTTTTCCCTTTCCTCACCCTCTGCTTCTGCCTGGCGTTCTTCTACCTGCCGCTGGCGGTGATGACGGTCGGCTCGTTCAACAACAGCCGTTTCGGCGGGGCGTGGCGCGGCTTCACCCTCAAGTATTACCAGGCGCTGTTGCGCGACCGCGACGTCTGGATCTGCCTGGAAAACACCCTCGTCATCGCGGTGACCGCGACCATGGTCTGCATGGCGCTGGGAACCGCCGCCGCCTTCGCCCTGCACCACTACCGGTCGAAGCTGCAGTTCATCCACCAGGCCCTGGTCTACGCGCCGCTGGTGATCCCGGAAATACTCATGGGCATGAGCCTGCTGCTGTTCTTCGTGGCGTTGCGCGTGGATCTCGGCATGGGAACCATCTTCATCGGCCACGTCGTTTTTTCCATGAGCTACGTCGCCCTCACCGTGCTTGGACGGCTCCAGGACTTCGATTCCACCCTCATGGACGCCGCCCGCGACCTGGGCGCAAGCGCCTGGACGGCGGTGCGGAAAATCCTGCTCCCGCTCATCGCGCCCGGCATCCTCGCCGGCGGGCTGCTCGCCTTCACGCTGTCGCTGGACGATTTCGTCGTGACCTTCTTCGTGTCGGGGACGGGCTCGAAAACCCTTCCGATCTACATTTACAGCTCGATCAAGCACGGTTCCCCGACCAAGCTGAACGCCCTCTCCGCCATCCTCCTGGCGGTCACCTTCCTCGGCGCCTTCATCAGCCGCCTCGTCGCCGGCCGCGGCGAACGGGCCGACCGGATCGTCGGCAGCGGAGGACGGCGCGGATTCTGACCGTCTACCCGTCGCTGGACCGGGCGAGAAGGTCGGGCCGGAAGCGGCGCGTCCTCGCGAGCGCCTGTTCGAGCCGCCAGGCGTCGATTTTGGCGTGATCGCCGCCGCGGAGCACCCCCGGCACGTCCAAACCCCGATACTCCGCGGGTTGGGTGTAGTGGGGATGATCCAGCATGCTCCCGGTGAAGGAATCGGCGGGCGCGCTGCCGGGGGAACCGAGGACGCCGGGCAGCAGCCGGATCACCGCGTCCATCACCGCCATCGCCGCGACCTCGCCGCCGGAAAGGATGTAATCGCCCACCGACAGCCGTTCCGGCGAGAGGATGGAAAAGATCCGCTCGTCGAAGCCCTCGTATCTGCCGCACACCAATATCAGCCTGCCCGCGTCCGCGAACTCGCGGGCGGCCGGCTGGTCGAACCGCCGTCCTTCCGGGGTGAGGAAAAAAAGACGCCCCGGATCGCCGTCCATGCCGCGAACCGCCTCGACCGCGTCCACCAGCGGCTGGCAGGTCATGACCATCCCCGGCCCTCCGCCGAAGGGGCGGTCGTCCACCTTGCCGTGCCGGTCGACCGTCCACGCGCGGATATCGTGGAGGAAAACCTCGACCGCGCCCTTCCCGCGGGCGATCCGGGGAATGGATTCGCCTAGAAAGCCGGAGAAAATTCCGGGGAAGAGGGTGAGAACGTCTATGCGCACCGTTTTTCGGACTCCCCGCGCAATCACTCCACGGTCACGCTCTTGGCGAGGTTTTTCGGCTTGTCGACGTCGCTGCCGCGCAGGACCGCGATGTGATACGCCAGCAGTTGCAGCGGTATCGCGCAACAGATCGAATTCATGATCCCGGACTCGGTGCGGATGCGGATGACGTCGTCCGCGAGTTTGGAGATGTCGCGGTCGTTCCGGCTGGCGAGGACGATGATCCTTCCCTTGCGCGCCTTCACCTCCTGGATGTTGCCGACCACCTTGTCGTAGCGGCGTCCCTCGAGGGCGATGAAAAACACCGGCATGTTTTCGTCCACCAGCGCGATGGGGCCGTGCTTCATCTCGGCGGCGTCGTATCCTTCCGCGTGAATGTAGCTCACCTCCTTGAGCTTGAGCGCGCCTTCCATCGCCAGCGGCCAGCCGGTGCCGCGCCCGAGGAACAGGAAGTTGTTCGCGTCCCTGTATTTATCGGCGATGCGGCGGATCGGTTGGTCGAGCGCGAGCGCCGCCTGGAGGCGGTGTCCCACGCCCAAAAGATCGTTCACCCGGCGGCGGATCTCCCCGCGGTCGACGGTCTCCCGGATCTGCCCCATGCGCAGCGCGAGAAAATACAGCCCCGCGATCATGGCGGTGAAGGCCTTGGTGCTGGCGACGCCGATTTCGGGGCCGCAGTTGAGGTAGAACACGGCGTCCGCTTCGCGGGCGATGGAACTGCCGACCGCGTTCACCAGCGCCAGCACCTTGCAGCCCGCCTCCCTGGCGAGGCGCACGGCGTGCAGCGTGTCCATCGTTTCGCCGGACTGGGTGACCGCGATCACCAGCACCGACGGATCGAGGATCGGATCCCGGTAGCGGAAATCCGCAGCGTATTCGGGAAAGGCGGGGATGCGGGCCACCCGTTCGATCATGTTCCGCCCGACCATGCAGGCGTGATGCGCGGTTCCCTGCGCCAACAGCACGATCCGCGAAACGTTCCGGAAATAGTCGTCGGAGAAATCCATGTCGGGGAAATTGAATTCGGGATCCGCGTCGGCGGCGGGCGGAAGCAGTAGGCGGTTGCGGAACATGTTTTCGAGAACGACCGGCTGCTCGTGGATTTCCTTGAGCATGAAATGCCGGTAGCCGCCCTTCTGCGCCGCTTCGGCCGACCAGGCCGCCTCGGAGCAGGCGTAATCGACGGCGGCGCCGTTCGCGCGGATTTCGCAGGCGCCGGAGGCGATCACCGCCACCTGGTCGTCGTCGAGAAAGACGACCCGGCGGGTGTGGGGGATGATGGGCGCCGCGTCCGAGGCGAGCAGATGGAATCCGGCCCCGACGCCGACCACCAGCGGACTGCCGCGCCGCGCGCCGACGATCAGCCCGGGCCGGTCGCCCGCGACGATGCCGAGCGCGAACGTCCCGTCCAGCAACGGCAGCGTTTTTTCCACCGCCGACGTCAGATCGCCGGCGTAGGCGCGCGCGACGAGGTTGGCGACGACTTCGGTGTCCGTGTCCGACCTGAACCCGATCCCCTCGCCCTCCAGGTCGGCCTTGAGCCTGGGGTAGTTGTCGATGATGCCGTTGTGGACGACGGCGATGCGCCCGTCCCAGCTCTTCTGCGGATGCGCATTCTTCTCGACCGGCGGGCCGTGGGTGGCCCAGCGGGTATGGCCGATCGCCGTCCCGACCTCGAGATCGACGGCGTCGGCCAGGAGCTTCCCGAGCTCCCCGACCCGCCCGGCGGCGCGGACGAGCATGATCCCGCCCCGGTCCGGCCAGGCGACGCCGGCCGAATCGTATCCCCGGTATTCGAGCGCCGCCAACCCGTCCAGCACCACGCGGACGGCCTTCGGGAGGCCGACGCAACCGACTATGCCGCACATGGCTATTCCCCCAGCCGCTTCCGCCTTTTTTCGGCGGCGCGGGAAATCCGGTTGAGGGAGCCGGAGAGTCCCATGGCCTTCCTGACCTCCTTCATGGTGTCGGCGGCGGCCGCGCGCATCCGTTCCGTGCCGTCGATGATGACTTGGTCCACCAAGCCGGCGTCCGCCTCGTACCGCCGGTAGCGTTCCCGCATGGGCGCGAGGAAATCGTTGATCGCCCCGGCGAGCGCGTCCTTCACCTCCACGTCGCCGATGTCGCCTTCGCGGTAACGCTTCTTGAAGTCCTCGACCTGGGCGCGGTCCGGGTTGAACGCGTCGTGGTACTGGAAGACGGGATTGCCCTCCACCCTCCCGGGGACGTCGGCGTGCACGCGGTTGGGATCCGTAAACATGCCCCGCACCTTCTTGTTCACCGCGGCCTCGTCGTCCGACAGGTAGATGGCGTTGCCGAGCGATTTCGACATCTTGCCCTGGCCGTCGGTGCCGAGGAGGGTCGGCACTTCGCCGACCAGAACCTCGGGAATGGGGAAGACCTCGCCGTACATCTGGTTGAACCGGCGGGCGACCTCGCGGGCGACCTCGACGTGGCTTTCGTTGTCCTTGCCGACCGGCACCAGATGCGCCCGCGGCAAAAGGATGTCCGCCGCCTGGAGGACCGGATATCCGAGCAGGCCGAAAGGCATTTCCTCGTCGGAAAGATTGGCGGCGCGGGCCATGTCCTTGATGGACGGCACTCGGGTGAGCCGGTTGACGGTGATGAGCATCTCGAGAATGAGATTGAGTTCGTACGTCTCCCGCACCGCCGATTGGAGGTAGATCGCGGTGAGCGCGGGATCGATGCCGGCGGCGAGGTAGTCGAGCGCCAGGCCCCGCGCGTTTTCCGCGATGCGCTCGATGTCGCCGCGGGTCGGCTTGGTGGTGAGCATGTGCAGGTCGGCGACGATCAGGGTGACGTCGTATTCGTGCTGCAACCGCACCCGGGACTTGAGCGATCCGACGTAATGACCCAGATGCAGGCGCCCGGTGGGCCGGTCGCCGGTGAGGATTCGTTTTTTCGCTTGAGCTTTTCCCGATTCCGGCATATTTTTGCCTTTCAGTGGACGTTTAAAGGAAATCGGGCCAACCGCCGCCCGCTTTCCTTTAAACTGAAGTTTTGCAAAAATGGCGATTAAACCGCCAACCGCCGCTTTGCAAAAATCAAAAACTCCTATGCCGCAAGGATCGCGATTTTTACAAATTGGGCATTCGGCGGTTTGAATGCCCAATTTGCAAAAGTTCAGTCACTATACTGTACCGTTTGCGGGCGGCTGGCGCAAGAGAGGGCCGAAGCTTCGGCCGGCGGGCCCGGGATGTGGAGACGGTCGATCCGAGCGCCCGTGGCCATGCCGTCGGCCCGCCGGGACAGCCGAAGGTGAAGCGAAAGGCGCGCCATGACGAAACAGCCGGTGACGATAAGCGTTGGCGAGGTGTTGTGGGATATGCTGCCGGACGGCAAGGTTCTGGGCGGCTCGCCCACCAACGTCGCCTGGCATATGGCGCAACTGGGCGCGGAGGCGCACGTCGTCACGGCGGTGGGCGCGGATCCCCTCGGCGACGAAATTCTCCGGATCCTCGGCGCGATGCCGCTCCATATCGACACGATTTCGGTGATCGACGGCAGGCCGACGAGCACCGTCGATTGCGTGCTCGACGCCGCCGGCAACGCCAGCTACGTCTTCCACCGGGACGAGGCGTGGGATTTCCTTCCCGCGACCGCGGAAGCGCTCGCCCTTGCGGCGCGCGCCGACGGGGTGAACTACGGCAGCCTTTCCCAGCGTAGCCCGCGCGCCCAGGAGGCGACCTTCAAGCTTCTCGATGCCACGCCGGCCGACTGCGTCCGAGTGTTCGACATCAACCTGCGCCCGCCCTTCGTCAGCGAACGGCAACTGACCGGCGGCATGGAGCGGGCTGTCGTCCTCAAGATGAACGATGCCGAACTGCCGATGGTGGCCGGGGTGTTCGGCTGGGACCGCGAAGCGAACGCGGCCATGGACAAGCTGTTCGGGAGGTTCCCGAACCTCAAGCATATCGTCGTCACCCGCGGCCCCGAGGGCGCGTGGTGGAACGACCGGAAGCGCCTGGCGTCCCGGACGCCGGACGGCGACATCAGGAAGGTCGACACCATCGGCGCGGGCGACGCCTTTACCGCCTCCGTCCTCATGGGCTTGCTCAAGGGCTGGGACGTGGACGCGATCATGGACCGCGCGCTCGGGATCGCCAGCTTCGTCTGCACTCGGCGCGGCGGCACGCCGGAACTTCCCGACGCCCTCAAGTCGCCTTTTCTGGCGTAGACGTTCACTTTTGGAGAAAATCAAACAAACCGCCGTTTGATTCTCTCCAAAGTTTCTCAGGGTTCCATTTTCCGTCGGGAATTATTGCATGGTCGGCGGTATCGCCCGACCTGATGAAAAATCAACCCGTTGATCCGTAAACAGTAACATCTTTGGAGGAAATCGGGCGGCGGTTGGCCCGGTTTTCTCCAAAAGTCCACTATGAGCGCCATAGCAAAAGAACTAGAAGTGGCAAGCGAGGCGCAAATCAGACGGTTTAAAAATGGTTATCAAAGTGAAATGCAAGCACTTGTGGAGCTTGGCAAGCGAGGCGTTTCTTTGATGTATTTACTCTCCGGGGAAGATAATGGTCCGCCTCCTCCCAACGCCGCCCGCGTCCGCGAACCGGTAAATTTCGTCCTCAACGCCAAGGCGATCCCGGTGGTGGGCGAGGCGGCCGCCGACGAAACGCAGGGCCAAAAGGCGGGGTTCCTGCCGCCGGACCCGGAAACACGATACGACGAACTGCATTTCCCGGAGTCAACGGCGGCGGTGCGGATCATCGGCGATTCGATGGCGCCGGTCCTGCTGGGCGGCCAGTACGCGCTGATCGGCCCGGAGTATCTGGGCAAATTCGACAACCCGAAATCGCACGAAATCGTTGTGGCCGACGTAGAAATTCGCGACGACGATCAGGCGTCGTCTGATGCTCGCTGGACGGGGACTTATTGCAAGCGCATCGTCGATGGCGGCGATGTGTGGGTGTTTTTATCGATCGCGCCGACCGGCGTTCCGTTCAGGGCGAGAGCACAATATATTCGGTTTGAGTTGAATAATAGTTCTGGATATAGTGTAGACTCCAAGGGGGAAATTCACTATGTCCGAGAAGCCGCAGCCACGTTTCATGCACTTATT
>JAISXA010000125.1 GCA_031270685.1 Planctomycetota bacterium | reverse complement strand
AGGTTTTCGGGATAATGATTGTTGTTCCTCTTTCTGCGCATGGACGGTTTTCCTTCATTCGGGAAGCGAATTCATCAATCCATGAAGCGTTACTTAAATATGAAGTATAACGCCGCTTGACCCGTTTGTGAAAAGCAAATTCGCAAAATACGGCGCAATAATTTAATTTACCTGATAACTCAATGAATTATAAAGAGATATGACTTTATTAAGCAATGATAAATGGCGTTTTATCGGCGCTTAATATAGACTGTTTTTTAAATCGTATCACGCTGAAACAAAAAGGAAATGAGTGTGCAGCTGCGGAATGAAAAATTAAGTGAAATTAAAGTAAATAAAATTTTTAAGTGATACAACTATTTAAAAAATAACAAGTTAAGTAATTCATTAAAAAATTAATTAAAATTCTCTTTACATTAAGCTTTTATGTGCTATATTGGACATCAAGCAATGCCTAAGGGCTTCACAAAGCGTTCCGCCTTCACCTTCGAGCCCGCTGCCCGCGCCCCTAAAACGATACCCAAAACAATGCAACCGCTGCCAGGCAAATTGCCAGCTTACCCATTTCGCGCCAAACGAAGGAGGTCCATCATGTCCAAATGGCAGATACCCGCCATGGGCGGGAATATGGAAGCCGCCAACGGCGTCTATTTCCAGAACATGAACAACAAGGAGGCGGCGGAGCGCCTCAAGAAGAACGACGTTATCCTCATTCCCGTCGGCTCCACCGAAAACCACGGACCGAACGCCCCGTTCGGCGAGGATACCTATCTCGACGCCCGGCTCTGCGAGCAGGTCGCCAAGGCCACCGGCTGCACCGTCGCCCAGCCGATCTGGTACGGATCGCATCCCTACCACCATCTCGGCATGCCCGGCACGATCATGATCCCCGAGGAAACGCTCGCCGATTACCTCTGCTACGTCTTCGCCGGTTTCTGGAACACCGGCTTCCGCAAGATGATCGTCGTCAACGGCCACGGCCAGGATTATGTCATTCCCCTCGCCATTCACAAGTTCGGAAAGAAGTTCCAGGTCCCCGGCATCATTCTTTACGTGCATTTCTGGAATTGCGCCCGGGAACAGCTCGACGTCAAGTCGAACGGCGGCCCATACAACACCCCGTTTGTCCACGCGGACGAGGTCGAGCAGTCGTGGTCGCTCGCGCTGTTCCCCGAACTGTGCAAACAGGAGAGCGCGGTCGCCACCAAGGCCGCTCCCATGCTTCCGCCCGGCCACATCAACAACTCGGCCGAGCGCGGCGTCGGGCCGATCAAGTGGTACAACGCCTACGGCTCCGTCGGCATGGAATGCATCTGCACCCCCGAGGGCGTGATCGGCGATCCCACCGGCGCTTCCGCCGCCAAGGCGAAAAAGGGCGTCGAGATGACGCTCGACTACCTTGAAAAGCTGGTGAAGGACATTCTCGAAAAGTACCCCGCCGGGCAGCTTCCGCCTATCGACAAGGTTACCCAGCGCCGCCGCGAGGACATCGAGGACGTCGTCAAGGGTCCGACGAACGGCGGTCGGCACATCTACACCCTGGCGTACTGATCCGGAACCATGACGCAATCGGCGCGCGCCGATGCGATGAGACGCGAATCCACGAGGAGAATTCCGTGAAAGCCAAGATTTCCTTCATGTACGGTCCGCACGACCTCCGCATCGAAGAGGTCGAACTTCCTCCGCTCAAGCCGAATGAAGTGCTCATCAAGTTGAAGGCCTGCGGCATCTGCGGCTCCGACGTCGAATGCTTCGAGGGCGAATCGGCCGAAGGCCGCTACGACATCGCGCCCTACACCCCCGGCCACGAATGGGCCGGCCAGGCGGTCGAAGTCGGGAAAGCGGTCACCAGCGTCAAGCCCGGCAACAAGGTGGTCGGCGACTGCGTTCTTCCCTGCTTCAACTGCGCCAATTGCAAGGAGGGACTCATGCCCTCCGCATGCGTCAATATGCGCGAAGTCGGCTTCCGGCCGGATTCCCCGGGCGGCATGGGCGAGTACATGATCCTCGAGGAAGCCTATACCCACGTCATTCCCGACGACTGGCACTACGAGCTCGGCGCCTGGGTCGAGACCTTCAATGTCGGCTACTGGGGTGTATGGGGCAACGGCTGCGCCCCGGACGCCTCGGACATCTGCGTCGTCATCGGCGGCGGTCCGATCGGTCTGTCCTGCTCCATGGTCTGCAAAACCGCCGGCGCGAAGGTCGCGGTCGTCGATCCGTTGCCCGCGCGCCGCGAAAACGCCCTCAACTACGGCGCCGACATCGCCTTCGACCCGGCCAGGCCCGGTTTCCCCGGCGAGATCGACGCCTTCGCCGGCGTGCGCGGCGCGTCGGTGGTGCTCGAATGCTCCGGCAATGACGCCGGCATCGCCTCGCTGTTCGACATCGCCGGCCACTCCGCGCGCGTCGGCCTGATCGGGCATTCCATCGGCCGCAAGGTGCCGGTCGAGCTCGGCAAGACGATCTGGAAAACGTTAAACCTGTCCGGTTCCGGCGGCACCAAGAATTGGTTCCCGCGCACCATCCGCTTCCTTTCGGTGATCAAGGACCGTTACGATTTCGCCGCGCTCAACACGCACCATTTCAAGTTCGCCGACCTCCTCAAGGCGTTCGACGTCGCGGTGCACGACAAGGCCAACGCCCGCAAGGTCATGCTGACCTTCGAGTGACGGAGACCGAGATGGCCGTTTCGCCGAAGACGAACCGCAACCGCCCGCGTCTGGCGGTGACCGCCGCCGAGAGCGCGGGCCCCGCCGCCCCGATCCTACTGCGCGGCGACCTCGCCCGCGCGGCGGCCGAGGCGAAGGGGATGGGGTACGACGCCCTGGAGGTCCACGTCCCGGACATCTGGAACTTCGACGCCGGGTCGCTCGCGAAAGCGTGCGCGGCGGAGGGGGTCGGCGTGTCCTTCCTCGTCTCGGGGCAACTGTTCGTGCGCATGGGCCTGTCGTTGTCGGACGACGATCCGGCGATCGTCCATAAGGCGGTCGAGGGACTCAAGCTGTTCGCCGACGCGGCGGCGGTCGTCAACGGCGGCGTGGTCGTCGGCTGGGTGCGGGGCAGGGTCGGGGAACGGAGCGGGGAGTTGCTCGCGCGCCAGGGCGCGGCGTTGCGCGAAGTGGGCCGGTACGCCGGCGGGCTCGGCGTTCCCGTCTGTCTCGAGGCGATCAACCGTTACGAACTGGACAGCCTGAACCGCGCGGCGGACGTCATCGATTTCATCCGCGCGCACGACATTCCCAACACTTTCGTCCACCTCGACACCTTCCATATGAACATCGAGGAATACAGCGCGGAAAAGGCTATCCGCCAATGCGGGCCGCTGCTCGGCTACCTGCACCTCGCCGAGAACACCCGCTGGTACCCCGGCCACGACCGGACGGATTTTTCGGAGGTGTTCGCGGCGCTCGACGCGGTCGGCTACGCCGGCTACGTCGCGGTCGAATGCCTTCCCTATCCCGACGGCGCGGAGGCGGCGAAAAGGGCGTGCCGCTATCTGCGGCACCGGTATCTATTCTAAAAGGAGAACGCATGCGGGCTTTCTACGTCGAGGCCGACTGGGCGCCGAAGCCGGGATACAAGCTGTCGAAGCGCGAACTCGAAACGAAACGCGCGATGCGCGGCAATTCGATCTTCAAGAATATCCGGGGGTCGGTCGTCGACCGGCCGCAACCGGGGATCGGGCCGGACGAGGCGCTGCTCAAAATCGGCGCGGCCGGCATTTGCGGCACCGACGCGCACCTGCTGCGCAAGGACGACGACGGCTACACCCGCTACGACGGCCACAGCCGCTACCCGATCGTCACCGGCCACGAGTTTTCCGGAACCGTGGTCGAAGTCGGCGCCAACGTGACTTCGCTCAAGGAGGGCGACCTGGTCGCGGTCGAATCCATGCACTGGTGCGGCGAGTGCGACGCCTGCCGGCGCGGCTTTTTCAACCAGTGCCGCAACCTCGACGAGCCCGGTCTCACTTTCGACGGCGGCTTCGCCGAGTTCGCCGCCATCAAGGCGCGGCACTGCTACACCCTCAACGATCTCAAAAGCTATTACGGCGACGATGTCTCCGCGCTTGAACAGGGCGCGATGATCGAGCCGGTCGGGGTCGCCTACAACGGTCTGTTTGTGTGCGGCGGCCTGCAGCGGCCCGGTGGTCACGCGGCCGTCTTCGGCGCGGGTCCGGTGGGGCTGGCGGCGGTGGCGCTGCTCAAAGCCGCCGGCGTGGGAAAGCTGTTCTGCTTCGAGACCACCCCGGAGCGGCAGAAACTCGCCAGGGATCTCGGCGCGGACCATATCGTCAATCCCGTCGCGATGACGGAAAAGGGCGAGGACCCCGCCGAATTCCTCATGGACATGACGAACGGCCAGGGCATCCGCACTTTCGCGGAGTGCGCCGGAGCGAACCCCGCGACCTACCCGATCATGGAGGGCGCGCTGGGCATCGGCGGCAAGACTTGCCAGATCGGTCACCGCGTCGGCAAAACCCCCGTCGACATGTACAAGTTCATGTGGAACGCCGCCCGCGTCAGCGGTTCCAACGGCCAGTCCGGCTGCGGCATCTACCCCGACGTCATCAACCTCATGGCCGCCGGCCGCATCGACATGCGCAAGGCGATCACCGGCCGGGTGTCCCTGGAAAACATTCAGGAAGGACTTGACCGGTCGTCGAGAGGCGCGGCCGGAAAAATTCTCGTCAGCGCCAGGTATACGTAGCGGCAATTCGCGTTGAAACGCCTGTCTTGCCCGGCGATCCCGCAGGCGGCGCGGAATCGCCCGGGATGTGTCGCCTTTCGAATCGCGACGCGCACCGCCGCCCACAGTCTTTGGGAGACATTCGATGGTCGAGACTTTGCGGTATTTCGTGAACAACCGTTACGTCGAGTCGGGCACGGAGCGGTTTTACGAGGTGTACAATCCGTCGACCGGGGAGTTGCAGGCGCGGATGCCGCGTTGCACGTCCGGGGAGGTGGCGGC
>JAISXA010000173.1 GCA_031270685.1 Planctomycetota bacterium | reverse complement strand
ACTGGTTTATCCGGCGTTCGCGCCGGCAAAAACATCCTTAAGCGCCCCGGTAGCCCAATGGATAAGGCGGCAGCCTCCGGAGCTGTAGACAGGGGTTCGATTCCCTTCCGGGGCGCCAGTTATCAGTCCAGTGAAATGCGCCAATGTACAAAAAGCATTGGCGCATTTCATGTTATTGTAGAATGACGTCCTGCGAAATCCACGCAAATCCCTTGACAGCCATGCAAATTTCGGGTAAATTTCTGGGTAACTCGGTTTCGGGCAAAAGGAGTTACCCATGGACAAGAAATTGAACGACCGGGGCGTCGCCAACTTCAAAGCGGCGAGCAAAGCCTACAAGATTTTCGATGGCGGTGGGTTGTACCTCATTGTTTATACAACGGGCGGTAAGGCTTGGCGGATGGCCTATCGCTTTGGCGGCAAGGAAAAGACCCTGAGCTTCGGCCTTTACCCATCCGTAAGCCTCGGCATGGCAAGGAAATGTCGGGACAAGGCAAAGGCGTTGTTGGCGCAGGGGATTGATCCGGGGGAGCGGAAAAAGCGGGAAAAGGAAATCGCGGGGGAACTAACACAGAACACGTTCGAGAATGTCGCCAAGGAATGGTACGAAACCAACAAAAGCCGCTGGAGCGAAAAGACTATCCGGATCATTTTGAGCCGGTTGGAACGCTACGTTTTTCCCGCTATCGGTCAAAAACCGCTCAGCGAACTGAAGGCGCCGGATATACTGGCAATCGCCCGCAGCGTTGAAGCGAGGGGCGCCGTGCACAGCGCCCACCGTATTATGCAATATTGCAATAGGATTTTCCGCTTTGCCATCGCCACCAGTCGCACAGAACACAATATTGTCGCCGATATCCATACCCAGGACGTCCTTCAGCCTGCCAAGGTAAAACACCACGCAACCCTGACCGATCCCAGAGCAGTCGGCGAATTGCTCAGGGCGCTTGACGGTTATGCCGGGTATTCGCCGGTCGCCTACGCCTTGAAACTGGCTCCGTTGGTGTTTGTCCGGCCTGGGGAATTGCGCAATGCCCGCTGGGAGGAATTTGATTTTGATACGAATGAATGGCGGATACCCGCCGGGCGGATGAAGATGAAGGAGCAGCATATCGTTCCTTTGTCCAGACAGGCGGTGGAAATCCTCCAAACGCTTCAATCCGTCACCGGTCAGGGAAAGTTGCTGTTCCCAGGCGCCCGCACTTCCGACCGGCCCATAAGCGACAACACGATAAACGCCGCCCTAAGGAGGTTGGGGTATACCAAGGAGCAGATCACCGGGCACGGGTTCCGCTCCATGGCCTCGACCATCCTTAATGAGTTGGGCTGGAATCGGGATGCGATCGAACGACAACTCGCGCACGGCGAGCGGGATCAGGTCCGCGCCGCCTATAATCATGCCGATTTCCTCCAGGAAAGGAGAAGGATGATGCAGGCGTGGGCGGATCACCTTGATATGTTGCGGAACGCCAAGCGAGTCGGAAAATGATCAGACTTCTCGCAGTCCCCCGATAACCGCCTCCCCGGGTTATTCGCCCGGGGAGGCGGCGCATGGTCACCCCCGAAAAATCTTGCGAATATCCTCAACACGCCAAACCGAGATACGTCCCAACTTGACAGGGCGAGGAAACAGCCCGTTCTTCATGTCGCTGTAAACCTTAGATCGGCTGATGCCCAAAACGCCAAGGACCGTGGGTAGTCTGACCAGCCCCTCGGCGGGTAAATCAAATTTCATTAACATAACCTCCTCCTCAGTAATCCCGGAATTCCGGGCGGCGAGAAAACGCTCGCCGGCTGTACACTGTCTCCTTTCGAATCGGTTCCCGCCGCACTTGCAGGCTGGAACGTTGCCGTAAACGTAATTGGCCTTCGGCCCCCAATCCTCCAGGCTCTCCCGTCCATCTCGCACGGCTTCCGCGACGGTCACGTCGTACGGTCTTCACAACATCGGGGCGTCGGCGCTCTCACGGCCTTCGAACCCCCAATCGTCGGCGCTCTCCCGGCCCTCATGCCACAGCCAGAACAGGCGGGTGAAATTTCAATCACCCGCCTTTATCCGCAACTATACTCATGCTCCCAAGTCAGGAAGAGAATTCCGCAACTCCGAGATTATCCTCTCCCGGTGATAGGCCGGAATTCGCGCCAGCGCAAGGATAACCGGAGCGCCGCCGTAATTGTCGAACTGCTTGACAACGACCTTGGTTGCGGCTTCAAGCCGCTGTTCCCGCGTCTTCTCAGGCAGTACGCGCCGCAGGTCCTGGATGAAACTGCCGTTGTCGGCCAGGCGCTTCTTGCGAGCGGAAACGGTCTGGCGCGAGACGCCGATTATTTTGGCGATAGCGCTGACCGACAAAGTCCCGTGCTCGCGCAGCAAACTGTCCAGATGCCGGCTCTTCTCGCGTGCGGTGAGCGCCAGCGGGCCTGAATTATTGGCCTCCAGCCCGATCAAGACGGCGTCGAGCGCAGTCCCCCGATAGACGTCGGCAACGATGTCGATCCTGCCTGCTTGACCGCAAGCCGCAGCCCGGTGATGGCCGTCGGCGATGAAACTCCGACCACTGTCGTCCATCACCACAATGATCGGTGGAGGCTCGGACTGCTGCAACATTTCGACGTAAACCGTCACGCGTTCCGAATTAAACTCCCGGTCCCGGATTTGCGCGGGATTGAGACTGTGGAGTAGTATCGCCCGCCCCCGCTCCACGAGTTCCAACCCCTTGAGGCGGCTGAGGGTCGTCATCGCCACATCCGGCTTGACCCTCGCCGCCCCGCCGCCATTCACAGGCATCGATTTACCCCTAGCCGGACTGCGCGAAGCCGACCGCTTCCGATTCCTCGCAACTGTTCCACCAGCACACTCCGCCACCGGCCCGCCACCACTCTCACCCATGATATGTCCTCCCTTTTCTGAAAAAAAACACTCTGCACAACACTATAAATCATACATTTACTATAATCATGATTCCCATAAAAAACGGGGCGCTCGCCCAATTTCAGATATTCCGGGAACCTCTGCATAAGTCAAGCGAAATCTTTTTTTTTGAAAGGCGACGTTGATTTGTTATTGCGGACGATTCATCCGGTTACTATATTTTAGTATTGCTCTAAGTTCAAATTGAACGCCTCCAAGGGTTTTGGCTTGCCAACCTGGCGGTCTGTGGCGCCCGGGGAAAAAGCGCATCCACCCCCGGCGAGCGAAGCGAGGAAGGGCGGCAAGTGCGGAGATGGAAAGGCGGATTGTGGAATATATCTCTGGGGAAAAAACGGTTGAAATATTCGAATTGATCAAGCGCGATTATGGGGTCAAACTCTCCACCATGGCCGAATATTGCGGCTACCGGCGGCAATTCATTACGGATTTGCGAAAAGGCCGACAGCGTTTTACCCGAAAGCTGGCGGATAAGCTGCTGGCCGCTTCCGCCGGTGAACCTTGGTCGGTCCGTCTGGATCGACTCATGACAGCCGCTTTTGCCGCTGCACAGGTGGCCGTGGACAACGCCGGCGCGGAAGCGGATTCGCCATTCGTCGAAGGCGACGACACGGAATCGGCGCTCTTCGGCCAGATGCTTCAAGCGCGGTCGAGTCAACAACGCCAGCCATTTTCCTGTTCCGGGGGCGTCTCGTTCAACCCGGCCTCCATATCTCTCGCCTATCCTTCCTGGATTTCGGTCGAGGAGATTGGAATTTACAAACCCATGAGCGGCCTGATGGAAAACCGGGGCGGGGCGCTGATCGACGTAGACCGGGAACGCCTGAGGAAACGCATGGAAGCCTTTTTCCAGCCGGAGGGACCGGATTATTTGCGCTGGGCGGCGGATAAAGACGGGTTGCTGGATGCGCTGCGGCGGCGACAAAAGCGGGTTGACCCGAAAAAATGGATGATATGGTGGCTGGAGGCTCCACATGGCTTTGACGAGAAACGCATAGTTCGCTTCGAATATTTACCCTTCGATCTCCGTTGGTGTTATTACTCGGACATGCCCGGCCTATGGGCGGATCCAAAATTCAGATTGGCGGTCATGCGATTCGAAGGGATAAAATTTCTGGTCTTCCGGAAAAAACCGGTGACATCGACGGAAGGAGCGACGGTTCATTATACCAGCAGTTTGGGCGACAAGAATCTGCTGCGGGATCATTCCTTTTTCTTCCCGGTGAATTTTGATTTCATCGAGCGTTCCCATAATCCGCTGTGGAGTAAACGCTATTTTTACCAGCGGTCGGTCAATTTCGGCTCGGTAAGAACGGAACGGGGCAATTTATCCGACAAAATGCGCGATTACCTCGGCCGCCTGGGTTGCGCCGGGAGCGGCAACGAACTCTCGCGGATAGTCTGGCATCATGTTCTGGCGATTTGCCAAGCGCCGCCGTATCAGGCAAGTTGCGCTATTTACCTGCGGAAGGATTGGCCGCGCATCCCGTTTCCCGGATTCACAAGCGACGCGAATGACGATGAAACAATCAAGCGCCACCGCAGCCTGTTTCTCGATTCCGCCGGGCTGGGGAAAATCCTGGCCAACCTGCTTGACGCTTACGAACCAGCGGATGGAGTCACGAGCGGCGACATGAGAAGGGAATTGGCGGCGGTGGCGAAATTGAATGGAGCGCGCGCGGACATCCCCGACGCCTTGGCCTTGACCGCGCCCTGGGGAAAATTCCAAGCCAATCGCCGGTATGTCCAACCGCGGCATGGCCGCCTGGTCGTCCGCGACTACACCCAAGCGGAACGGGAAGAAATTGAAGCCGGCGCCGCGGAATTAGGACTTGATTCCAGGGACGCCTACCGGGTGTTGGGTTTCGATACCCGCGACGTTTACCTGAACGACGCGGTTTATTGGGAGAATGTCCCCGCCGGAGTCTGGGAGCATGTCGTTGGGGGGCATCAGGTCTTGAAAAAATGGCTGGCCTACCGTTGCGCCGGTATACTGGGCCGGGCATTGACTCAAAAAGAAGCCGAGTATTTCAGCCAGACAACGAGGCGAATCGCGGCCGTACGACTGCTGTGGCCCAAGCTGGAAAGGAACTATACGCTTATCCGCCAGACGTGTTCTCCTTTCACCGTTGACGATTGATCGGCATTTTGGCGTACCTGTCGCCGTCCGCATCCAATGTTCCCATATCGCGATGAAACGGCGTCGGCAACGGTGGTGTTCGCAAGTGAGGTTTCCCTCCTTTGCCAGTCGCCATATTTCCAGGCCGGCACCCTTGCCGCCTACCCGGCCTGCCGGCTGTCGGGCTTGACGCCGGCGATGTCGGCCAGCCGCGCGGGATCGAGCTGCTCGTTCCAGCGCTGATAGAACGCCAGTTCGACCTCATAGCGCAAGCCGATGCGCGGCACTTCGGCGCCGGGGGCGTCGGTCACGGCCCAGCGGAGGAGCCGACAGGCAGCCTGGATTTCCTCGTAGGGCGCCCAGAGCAGAATCGCGTCGTGGATGGGCAGAACCAGCCGTGTTCCCATTCCCCGCCGGTCCCGTTCGCGGACCAGGCGGCAGAGGGCGAGCGACAAAGAGTCGGCCACGGTGCTTTGGATCGGGAAATTCCTGGCTTCGCGCTCCTGGGCGGCAATCGCCGCCGGGTCGTCCGAAGGGGCGAAGCGACGGATGCGGCCGTAGGGATTGGTCAGCAGTCCCGTCTCCCGCGCCCGCCGCTTGCATTCATCCAGGTAGTACCATGCCCGCGGGAACGTCTCTCTGTAGCCGTCAATCCATTTCCGCGCTTCCGCGGCGGCGCAGGCGACGCCCTCGCGCTTCACGGCCTGGCAAATCGCGGCGGCGCCCCGGCCGTAGAGAATGCCGAAAACCACCGATTTGGCGGCGGTCCTCAAGCCTTTCAGGCGTTCGCCCTCCGCCGTTCCCGAATCCATGGCCGCGGCCGCTGCTTCCGGCGAGATCCGCAACTTGAAGAATCGGCACATGGCCGTGGTATGAAAGCTGAGAGGCTCACCCGTCTTGTCCCGGGCGGCCAGGGCGGATTTGAACTCGGCATCGCCGGCAAGATGGGCCAGGGTGAAAAGCTCGGCAGCCTTCATGTCGGCTTCGATATAAACCCCGCCCGCCGGCGCCTGGAACATCGAGCGGACGGGCGGCGGCGCTTCCTTGCCGAAAATCCTGGCGAAGTTCCCCTCCCGCGATCGCGGGATGTTTGTTAAATTGGGCCTGGAACTCCGGTAGCGACCGGTCTCCGTCAACTGCGAGATGACGGTGCGCACCCGTCCGTCGGAATCGATATGCGCGGCGAGACCTTTCCCGCGGGCGGGCGCCCCGGCTTCGCCGGGCGCGGGTTCGGCAAGCTGGTTTACTGCCATGGCGTTGACGCTCCGATAATCTTCCAGCAGCCCGACGAATGCGGCATTGGGGTCGCCAAACAGGACTTCCCTGACCTGAACCGGACTGTTGGGATTGAAGTCCGGATCGCCCGCCAGCTCCCGCAACTCGGCACCCAGCCGGTCCCGGCGGCGGGTGAAGATTCTCGCCAAGTCCCGCAGCCTATCCTGGTCGACCGGCATCCCCTCCAACTCGACTTCCTTTAGGGGAACGGTGGCGGGCATGACGACATGCCGGAACAGCGTCCAGAGCGACGGGCAAAAAGCCTTTCCCCGCTTCGCCGCCTCGTCCGGGCTTAGCAGCCAATCGCCCTGTCCACCCTCCAGAGGCATGGCGTCCATGGCGCGAAGGTGATCGTCCCACAGGGCCTGGCGCAGCGCCGGATACATCCGCATCAGGGCGTCGGCGCCTTCCGCGGCGGAGCGCCAGAGGACTTCATCGGGCGACTTGGCTCGGGTCGATCCCCGGTCCGGCAGCCGTCGGGCCGCGGCGTCATTCCGGCCCATATCTGTGTAGCGGAGCGCCAGGGGAGCCGGCTCGCAGGGTTCCTCCTCGGCCAGCAAGTGCGAAACCAGCGCGACGTCAAAGCCCCTTTCGGCATAGGCGGCGGTGAGGTCGAGGCCAAGCGGGATCAGCCACTCCAGGGCCGCCCGGAAGTTCTGGCCGATTATTGCGATGTCCGGCCGAAGGAGCAGGTCCCGGAGCATTTCAATCGCCGTCGCCGGCGCGGGGGAGAATTTCCGGTCGCCGGCGCCGGAGTTGAGGACGGCCACAAAGGCTTCGCGGGGGCGGACGCTGAACTGAATGGTGAGCAGCCGGCCGCCGGCCCGGGGGGACTCGCCCTCCCATTCGCAATCAACCGCCGTCGCCGGAAATGGCCGGCAATATTCGAGTGCCGGTCGCAGGCTGCCGGCGTCGAGGAGGTAGTGGTAGCGGGGCGGGGAATAGGCATTCCCGGCGCTTGACAGATAGCGGGCCGGTCTGCCGATCTCCATGCCTGCCCGCGCCTCCTGGCACTTCGCCAGACCGTTCAGACTGGGCGCCCGCTCCCCGGCGGCCGCGAACGCTCCGCCGCCCAATGCGGCGCTCTTGCGGCCTTCGTTCGCCCCGGCCGCGACCGCCGGCGTCTTGGCGTTTTTCGGTCTTGTCGTCATATGTCCTCCGCTGTTGATTTCAAGACATCGCACGATGCCGTGCAGTTCCTCCGTGGTCCTGTCGCCTGGGTCGCCCACGTCGAACAGGTGGAGGCGCAGCCGCGACGGGTATTTGTATTTCGCGCGAATCATTTGAAAGTTTTGCTTCCAGGCCGAGGCGGCGGCGTCCCGTTCGGTCGAAGCGTCGCCAAGCAGGACTATCCACGCTTTCTTTGCCTCGGCGGCAGAGCACAGCAGGTCGCACTGCGCCGCCGACATATGCTTGCCAAATAACGCCATGCCCCAAAGACCGATTTTCCAGACGTCCGTGACTCCCTCGGCCAGAGCGATGACCTCGTATTCCCTGGCCCGGTCATAGTTGTACAGGAACTTCGACTTTGGGAAACACGAGGCGTTGATATACTTGTGAGCGTTATAAGGCCGCGGCGTTCCGGTCACGTTGGGAATGGCCCGGGCCGTCCAGCCGACTTCGACCCCTTCGAAGAAGACGGGGATTACAAGGCGCCCCGCCTTGTCGCCCGAACTTGCGAAGCCGACGCCAAACTCCCCGGACAGGAAGCCGGGATCGAATCCCCGGCCGCGCACATACGCCAACACTTTATGATCGGCGGGCAGTGTTTCGAGCGGCTGGACGCCCGACAGCCGTTCATGCTTTTCAGCCGCCTCTTTCGCAATGGCATGGATGTCCAACGGCCCGGATGCGGCCGCCGCCGGGACGGCGGAATATGCCGGCGGCGTTACGCCTTCCCTGCCGCTATATTTCTCCAGCTTTTCCATGACCCATTCGTAAAGCCCGCGGCAGTTCTCGTTGAAGCAGTGCGCCAGGTAGCGGACCTTGATCCCATTCACCGTCGTCCCCAAGGCATGGTTAATCTGGCAGCGATGGCGGCTGTCGCCGCACATGGGGCAGTTTATGGCGTATTCCTCGCTGCCGCCCAGGCTTTTGACAACCTGCCCTTTACCAGGTAATTGTTCAATCCTGGCTCGCAACCGGGAACCCGGATTGACGAGGTTCACGTCTCCACGCGTCTCCGCCCAGAGCATCTCATACAGTGGCGGGTTAAGCGGATTCGGCAATTTGGAATATCGGTTCATCGCGGTCTCCTTGCCGGGTCGGCCAAGCTTGCCGCTTTCACGGCGGACGGGACGCGGCACTGCCGGTTTGCGGACGTCGCCCGGCGGCCGCGGGTATCGCCACCCCGGTTCGCGGGTATCCAGAAACGGGATCCCCGCACGTTAACTTTTCCAGAAATAAAATGTTGTGCAAATATGCGGGTATTGCGGGCATGCGATCGCCATCCCTTATTATATAATACATGCGCCACCATAATATTCCGTACGCCACCACAATCTTCATCACCGGATTTCCCATATGGGATTTGAAACCAATACCCGCAATACCCGCAAATCATGCTAACTCCAATGAATTCAAGTGAATAATTTGCGGGTAGCGGGGTTTTCCGATACCCGCAATGCGGGGGTCATATACCCGCGGCCGGTTCTGGGTCGACGAAATCCACCCGCCATAAGTGCATTTTGTCGTGGTTGGAGTAGTCGGATACCAGTCTCTTGCCGCCGGCCACGCGGTTCCGGATTGACTTGAAAAACCCAGTTACTTTTATGGCGGCGCGGCCTTCCTTTTGATCAAGGATGATACGCAATGCCTCGGGAAGGTTGTTGCGGAGATGCTCGCTATCCGGTGCTCTGGCCCTCTCCGCAAACTTGCCGGAAGCGACGCCGTTACTTCGAAACTCATTGGCGAATGCCTGTAAAAATGCGTCAAGTTCCTCCAATTCCTGGCTGGCGGCGCTGTCCGCCCCGTCCCAGTCGGCCAGGAAATCGTCAACGCCAGCCGCCGCCAGTATGCCGCCGATGGTCGCGCACCACGCCTCGAAGGAACCGAGGCGTTTCCTGTTCCAGAGCGGCCTGCCCGCCGCCTCCCAGTTCCTGATCAGGATGATCAGCGCCCGTACGAGTTCGCCGCGATTCTTCCGAACATAGTCCTGCGGCTCGAAGGGGAATTGGCGTTCCCACGGCTTCTCGTCCTTTGCCTCAAGCCGCAACATGACGGTACGCCGAGACAGGTCCCCGGCTATCGTGATATTGACACCGGTGACGACGACGACCGCCCGCATTGGGAAGGAAATCATTTCGGAAGAGCCAAGCCGCCTGTCGCTCCAAGTTTCGGTCGTCAGCAGGGACGCCAGGGTCGGGCTGTCGAACTTTCCAACCGTGTTGTCAATCGCCAATATCCTTGGACGGAGCATCAGGCTCGCAGTCAGCCGTTTGCGGATCTCGTCGTCGTCGCTGCGCTCCGGGGCCGTCATCTGGCAGTACCCCTTTTCGCCGGCGATGATGCCGAGGCACGCCGCCAGGGTCGTCTTGCCTGCGCCTTGGACATTCGAGGATATTGCGATCAGCGGAACGTTACCGGAAATGAACGGCCTGGCGATGGGGGTGAACAGCAATCCAAGGAAATTGCTCCAAGCCGCCCCGTTCTCGAACGGAAAGCTGGCGAAAGGCTTCCTGAGGGCGGCAAGGGCGTCCCGCACGTTGTCCTGGGTAGGGATTTCGGGAAGGGATTCGAATTCCGCCGGCATGGCCGGAGCGTAATACAGGCGGGAGGCGGAGTCGTAGCCGGCGTCCTGGATGAGCGAGCCGTCCTTTCGGAAGGTAGGGATGTCAACCAGTCCCTCCAGCCGGGGAAGTCCTTCGGGACGGGCGAGTATGTCCATGACCGCCTTGTCCGGAGGTTTCACCGGCCTGTCTCTGTTATTGGCGCCGCGCCCGATGAATGCGACCAGCCTCGTCAACAGTACCGCCAAAATTGAACTGCCGCTTGCCGAGGCGGCAATGTTCCGTATGGTTTTTCCGCCGTTCTCCGCGTCGTCAACCGTCGCGCAGACGCCGTTGAAGTTATACACGTGCGGTAAATCCGGCGAGGCGTGCGCCTCGACGAGGGCTTTCCGGCAGAGATCGGAAACCTCGCAGAGTTCCATGTCGGCGGGACGGCACACGGGTTTCGCCGTACTTCCGGCGTCGCCAAAGATGGGAGCGCCGTCAAGGAAATCCGGGAACTCTTCCGAATCGCCGAGGCCGGACGGCGGTATTGGCGGATGGTAGCGCGGGTCGTTGTCCCGCTCGAAGTCGCGCATGCCGGTTTCGTTCCCCGGCAGTCCTGCGGAAGCGACTGCCGGCGGAACGGAATCCGGGCGCCTATCGTCACCGGGAGGCATTCCGCCTGACCGCGCCGCAGGGCCATGTACTGGTGCAGGCGGAAACGGGGGCGGCTCATAATAGCTTGGCGGCGGCCGGGGCGCGGTCATCTCCCATGGAGGAGGCTGGGCAGGCCGGAGCGGCTGATGCGCACCCGTTACCGGAAGGGACGGATACGGCCCCTGGTTATTCAAAGCATCCTGATTGGGCATGTCGGGCGTGCCATGATATTCCCGGCGTGCAGGATGATGTGCGCTTTGGTCCATTGCAAGTTCCCTCCGGCGCGACGCCGATTTTTCGGCGAACTGGTTGAAATCGCTTGACAAGCATCGGGCGGGAGCTATACTGAAATTCTACCGGTTTCAGCGCTCCGCGCTTCACAACGCCGCCCTCCCAAGGCGGCGTTGCTTCATTGACGGGAATTCGTCCAGCCGATCATTTTTTCTTTTTCCTCATCGGCGAATTCGTAAGAAGAGATTGGAACCGGCAGGATTAGCGGCCGGCCGTGCGCCGTTTCCACGGCTTCCATCGCTCCCGCCGCGTCTCCCGCCGATTCGCCAAAAACCGCGTTTTTTCCTGTATTTTCGCATAAAATCGCCATTGCCCGACTCCGTGCCGCCCTTTTCCCTGGATTGGGATGAACGTGACGTTATGGATTTCCGACAGCCGATGCGAGGACCTTGCAATATTTTTCACATTTTTCGAAAACGGGGATGTCGCCTTCCGCGGGCGGCCGGACGCCGCTTCCACCGCTTCCGCCGCGCCTCCTGCGGATTCGGTAAAATGTGCGTTTTTCCCTGTATTTCCGCATAAAATCGGCATTGCCTGCCGCCTCCGGGCCTGTTTTGCCCACCGCTTTTCCATCCCTCGAACCGGGCATAACTGCAGACGCTACGAAATCCTGTATGGCACTTCGAGTACCTTGCACGCTTTTTCTGTTTAGTGTGCGGAAATAAATAAAGTTTACACTTCCGCGAGAAAAAGCATTACGCAAGCTGCAAATCATGCGCACCGGCGTAAACTTTGTTTTTTTACACGTCCTTATTTTTACAGCCATCGCGACGGTGGTATTGCCTCCGGCTGCCGAAAAATGGATGGTGGCCGGAAAGGGACCTTTTTTCAGGAGGAATTGCGATGGAAAAGAAAAGCCTTGCCGAAATGCTGGCCTGCCTGCCGCCGGAAGGCCGGCACGCCTACCTGGACAACGAGGCGGTGCGGCGCCTGGTGCGGAAAATCCGCCCCGGCGTCGATGCGCCTGCCACTGTCGAAAGGGCGGGCGGCAACTGGCGCCTGCGGTACCATTTCAGGCTGCCGGACGGACGTAGGCGCCGCCGCGGCGTCACCCTGCCGGACGACGCGGCGGCGGACTGGATTCGGGAGCGAATGCGGCAGGCCCGCGGCGCACAGGGCGCCCGGATCGGCGCCGGCGAATCCGGGCAGACCGCCGGTTAAGCCAAAGGAGACCGTCTCATGACGAAAACCACAAGCAACAAGGGACGGGCCAAGAAGCCGCTGGCCGACACCTTCGAATACATGCGCCGGCGTTCGCTGCGCGCAGGATTCGCGATATTCATCAAGGGCTTTGACGGCTACACCTGGCTGGACGAGGCCGATCCGACCGAACTACCCGAAGCGGCGGACAGGGTTCTGCTCGGCCAGGCCGCCAGGCTGGCCATACTGGCCGCCGGCAGGCTGGAAAACGCCATCAAAAGCTGCAACTTCGCCGAGTCCGCCGCGCCCATGGACGCGCTGGTGGAAATTCTCGGCCGCGAGCGGGACCGGGCCGCCGATTTCTACCTGGACGTCAAGCGGCGCCTGGCCAAGACCGCCCATCTCGAAAACCTTAATCGCCGTGCCGAAAAGGAGACCGCAGCCAATGACCGCACCATCATCGTCGTTACGGAACCGGCTTCGAAGCCGCGTCGAGAAGCTGTTCGCAAACCCGCCGGGATCGATAAACCTGGAAAGGCGGAACGGGAACTGGCGGTTGCGCTGGCGGGAGCGGGACGCGGCGGATGGGAGAATCCGCCGCCGCTCCCTGGACTTGGCGCAAGACGCCTGGCTGCTGGCGGAGGCGCGTGAACTGCTCCGGCGGCGGAAGGAGGCCGCACGGCGGGACGCCGGGCGGCGGGATGCGGGACGCGCCTTGGCGGCGTTGGAGAACCGCGTACAGGCCGCCTCCGGATGCGGGAGGCTGCTGCGGCAGCGTATAACGCGTGTCTATAAATATGCGGTCGCCCTGGGCCTCGATACGCTGGAGGATTTCATTCTCCGCCGTCCTTGGCTGGCCCGTGCTATGCCGGCTGGCCGGCCAAAATCGCCAGGCACACCGTACGGCTGTCCCTGCTGACCGGCGCGCTCCTGCTTTGCATCTGACCGCCGGATGCGCATGGCGGGGCCGGAAAGGGGGCATACGGCGCCTTGGATGGCGGGCGGCCTGCCGGCCGGAAACGCCGGAGCTTGCCCTGTCAGCCAGCCGCCGCGGCGTAAAGCGTCCGGGCAGGGCGGTCGTCGGGTCCAAAAAGGCCGAAGATGCAGGAATTTAATCTTTTTCCCTCATGCTCACGCGGCACCCCGACCCCTGTATACTCCGCTGAGCACAATCCGGCCTGGCGCTGGCAAGCCGGGCTGGCCCTCGTGTTGGGCCAGCCTTCCGGAAAAGACTGGCTGAAGACCGCCGTCCTTGAAGACTCGTTGCTCCGGGACTGCTTGCTGCCGTACTTGAGGTTCCGCATCGAGGACTCGAACCCGCCGGGAGTTCCTGAAAGCGACTACCTCGCAATCCGGAAAGCCGTGAACGTCTGGAGCGACCGGGAGAGGGAATACCTCCAATTGCCCCACCGGCTGGAAGCGGGCGTCCTGGCCGGCCGGCCGGAGGGCTGCCTGACGTCCAGGGATGAAGGAATCGATGGCCTCGCCCAGCGGCTTTACGAGGACCTGTTCTTCGACGTCCGGGAGCATTTGGGCGACCGGGAATGGTTGCTCCGCGCCGTCTTCGCCCAGCCTGGGCCGCGCACGCTGGCCGCCGCTTGCGGCCTCCGGTCGAAGGTCATTGCCTATGGCCTCGGAGACGCCGAGCTTCAAGCCTTCCGCGACGGCCGCCCTTCGGCCAAGGCGCTCCATCTGGTCGTCCGGCTGGACTTGACGCTGCGTTACCTTGACGGACTCAAGGCGCTGGGGCTGTTCCAGCCTGACGATCCGGTGAACTGCTTCCGGCGTCTGTTCCAGGAAGCGGATCGGGTGCGTGCCACGCCGGACAGCCCGAACGGCTACGACCTCCCCATCGACACGACCCCGGATTGGCGTGAGCGGCTGGCCGGCCTGGAGCGGCACGTACCTGCCGCCAACCCGCCGGCCGAAGGCTAAGAAAAACCGGGCTGGGCAGGCACAGGGCCTGCCCAACCCGGCTGCAATCCCGCCTCAACCCGCCCGGGCGGCCGGATTTGCGCCTGGCATCCTGTCAGGCCGGCAATTCGCAGAAATGCGCCAACATCTTTATAAATAAAGCGTTGTGATAAAAAATGTCTTTGCGTCCGCCCGGGGGATGTCAAAATTTACCATGGCGATGATGTTAATTTTTGCTATCGCGACATCGATTCCCTTCCTTGAAAGAGAGCAGTTGTTTTGTCGATGATGGTGCGTTCGTCGCGGCAA
>JAISXA010000010.1 GCA_031270685.1 Planctomycetota bacterium | reverse complement strand
GTCCCGCCGGCGAACGCCAAATCCCTGGTGCTGGCCAATAACCGCGCGGCGAAGGTTTGGCTGGAAGGCTCCAGGGTATTGTATTCGTCCGATGGCCCCGACCTGTCGTTCGGCGAGTTGAAGCGCGCGACATCGAATACGGCGCGCTATTTGTCGGGAATGGCGGAAGGGAAAATCGCCTGGCGCGACCGTTACTTCCGGTATGCGAACAAGGGCGGCGAACATGCGTTCACTTTGAGCCGCGTTGACCGGGCGACGGGAAAAGGGATTCCCGGCGCTGCGCGCGTCATCCGGGGAACCTATTCGCAATTGCCCAAGGACTGGCGCCATGCGTACGACTCGATGGTTCGGCAACAGATCAATCTATCGCGTCCCGGAATAGCGAAGGCCGAGGTTGAAGCCATGGTCCAAAGCGCCAGGGACGATCCAGAGTATCTGAGGACCTTGCAACCGCGAGCCTCCGTGCCGTGGAAAGCGGCGGTTCTGGAAGGAGTGAAAACCGGTGCGGCGACCGCCGCCATCGCGACGGCGACCGATATCGTCATGCAGCTGATAATTTCCAGGACTGTCGACTGGCGGCAAACGGGACGAATTGCCGTTACCGGCGCGTTTGCCGGCGCGGTTGGGTCGGCGACCTCGACCATGACCGCCTATCTGTTGACTTCGAATATGGCGACAGGGAACCTCGCGAACGCCACCGGTATTCAACCCTGGTTTTCCCGTGCGTCGGGTCTGATCGGCGGCGCGGCGGGAATGTTCGGCGCGGTCGCCGCGTTCAGTTATTTCCCGTATGTGATGGGGTGGACCGACATTCACGCCGCCAATTCGAATTTTGTCGCCGGCACGGTTTTCGGCGTTGGGTCGTTCCTCGCCGCCGGCGGTGCGTTGACCATCGCCACGAAGTTCGGCGTTGCCGGGACCGGCATAGCCATTTCCACTTTAAGCGGCGTCGCCGCGGCAAACGCCGGATTGGCCTTTTTGGGCGGAGGCTCTTTGGCGGCGGGCGGCGGCGGCATGGCGGGAGGCGCAGCCGTTTTGGCGACAACGAATGTTGTTGGAGCGGTGATCATAGCCGGTGTCGTCGCTTACCAGGGCTGGACATACATAAAAGGCAATACAAACCAAAAGCTGTTGATAGACAAGGAGTTCGAGTTGCGTATAAACGACGTTTACCCCCATTCGCTTTGAGACGACGTTTGAAGGAAATCAAACGGCGGTTTGTTTGATTTCCTTCAAAAGTCCACTGAAAGGTGATGCCATGAAAAAGCTGATCATCTGCACGACGGGAACCTCCATAGCCAACGCCTGCCCTTCGCTTCGCGGGATGTCGAAGACGTACCACCCTTGGGAGAGCGAGGCGAAAGATCTGCGGCGCGAAGTCGCCGATTTCCTCGGGCGCCCTGAAAACGGCCTGAAGAACAGCGACAACCGCCGCCGGATCTGTGCCGAAATGAACGTTCTCGATCGCCTTGACCTGGACAGGAACGACCGGGTGGTGCTGCTGGCAACCGACACGGCGGAAGGAAGGGTCTGTTCCGAAGAACTGAAAGGCGTCATTGTCCGCGCATTCGGTTTTGGAGAACCGCAGGTCGAGGTGCGCAGGATCGAGGGCCTGCAAGCCCGCAACGCGGAGCTGTTGCGGAGGGAAGGATTGGGAAACCTGGTCAAAACCGCCTTGGAATACATTGCCGACGAAGATCAGCGCTACTCGCACGACATCATCCTGAACCCCACCGGCGGGTTCAAGGGCGTGATGCCGTTCCTGGTCGTTCTGGGCATGATCCACAGGCTGCGCACCGTGTATATATTCGAATCTTCGAACGAGCTGATCAATCTGCCGCCGCTTCCCCTGTCGTTCGATCTCAAAATTTTCAAACGGGCAAGACCCGCGTTGTTGTTCCTCGAAGAGCGGGTGGGAGTTCCCGAGAGCGCTTTTCTCGGGAAGATCCCCGATTTCGTTACGTCGGAGCGGGAGTTGTTCATGGCCTTCACCGAGCGCCTCGATCGGAACAACGTCACCCTTTCCCCGCTGGCCTACTGTTTTCTGGAGATCGACAAGGGGCATGGCCCGAGCCTTATCACTCCCGGGGCGCTGGAATCCATCGCGAGCGCCGGCCCCAGGCAGTCCCTCAACCTGAAGCGCCTGGTGGATCTATCCGCAAGCCCGATGTGGCGCAACCAACACATCGAACACTGGCACAATACCGATCTGCTGGTCATTCGCCGGTCTAACACCGCCGAGCGCCTGGCCGGCTTCATCAAGGACGATGTTTTTCATGTCGCGCTCGCCTTCGCCAGTCATCAGGAGTATGAACGGGAACTCTCAAAGCATAATCGCGCCGAATTCAAAAACGCCGCCTTCGTTGAGTGGAAAAACGACCGCGACCTCGGGGTCGACGAAAACGACCGCGACGCCCTGCTCGAGGATCGGGACAGGCTGCTTCTGAATAACGAGAAACTCGCCGCCGACCTGACGGAGGAAAGGGAACGGGGGTTGGAGCGCGATATCCGCGTCGAAGCCTTGGAAGCCGGGATCGTGGCGCTGAAGAGGGAACGCGAGGCGTTGGAACGGAGCATAAGGGAACTCCGCGACAAACCGGCTGTCGTTCCCCAACCGGATTCGCCTCCGGTTCCCCCTTGCGCCGGGGCGGGGCGGGGTCTAATCCAGGCGGTGAAAGATTTCTTTTGGGGCAGGCGGTAGCCCTTGTCCAAAAAGGATTTGAATGAAAAAGCCCGCGCTATAGCGATTGCACCGCCCGTCGCCGTTTTGCAAAAAATCAAGAGCGTCGGTGCGCAAGGGTTGTGATTTTTACAAATTGGACATTCGGTGGACTTTTGGAGAAAATCGGGCCAACCACCGCCCGATTTCCTCCAAAGATGTTACTGCTTACGGACCAATGGGTTGATTTTTCGTCAGGTCGGGCGATACTGCCGACCTTGCAATAATTCCCGACGCAAAATGTAAACCCAAGAAACTTTGGAGAGAATCAAACGGCGGTTTGTTTGATTTTCTCCAAAAGTCCACATTCGGCGGTTTGAAGGCCCAATTTGCAAAACTCCAGATGAAAGGAGAATCGCGCATGCCGGATAGCGAACGTTGCGACGTGATGTTTCACCTGGGCGGGGAGCACATGCAGCCCAACCTCATCCTCGCCAGGCTGCTTCGGGCGCCGCGCAATGTGGTGGTCGTCTCGCCGCAGACGCGCGAGGCGGGCGGGCGCCTGGCGCTGGCGGCGCGGCGCGGCCGGGGCGGTTTCCCGGCCGAGGTCGAGTGCGCGGAAATCGACCAGCCGCACGACCCGGTCGCGGCGGCGGAGTGCGTCCGCCGCCTGATCGCCCGCGAAGCCGGACGGCGGATCGTCGTCAACATCACCGGCGGCACCAAGCCCATGGCCTTCGCCGCCCTTTCAAACGCACAGGGGGCGGGTCTGCCCTGCGCCTACCTGGACGTCGAAGAGCGGCGTCTGCACCTCCTCGACGGAAGCGGCTGGCATTCCCGCGACATCTCCGCCGAGCCTCCGCCCCTGGACATCGACGATTTCGTCGACCTGTCCGGCTACTCGTTCGAAAGCGGCGGCTGCGGCTCCTGGGCGGAGAGCGGCAAGCCCGACCGCGAAGCGCGGGCGGAGACGACGGCCAGACTCTGGAAAAACCGGACGCTACTCCAGCGTGAGCAAGGGGAGATGGTCAAAATCGCGGAGAAGCAAAAAGGCGTCGGTTCGGTCGGCGGCGTGGACAAGCGGTTCTTTGCCGAAAAGGCGAAGGACGGCGCCCGGCGGCTGCTGCTCAACGGCAGGGAAGAGGCCGGCGCCGGGGAATGGCCCGACTTCTGGAACTATCTGGCCGGGACCTGGCTCGAGGAATACGCCTACCTGAAGCTTCGCCCGCTGGTCGGGGAAGGCGGGCTGACCGACCTGCGCATCGACGTCGGCCTGCGCGCCAAGGACCGCCCCGGCAGGCTGGAAAACGCGAACGCCAAACCGACCCTCAACCAGCTCGACCTCGTCTTCACCGACGGCTGGCGCCTGTGGATCGTGGAGTGCAAGGCCGGGCGCTGCTCCCAGGAGCATGTGCAGAAGCTTGAAAACCTTGTCCGCCGCGTCGGCGGCATGCACGGCCGCGGCTGCCTGCTCCTGGTCGGCGAAGTCGACGGGCGCGGGAGCAACGGCTTCGCCGCGGCGCTCCGCCGGACGCAGGAATCCCGGAGCGGCGTGTTCTGCTTCTGGGTGCGCGGGAGACAGCCCGGAGCGAAACGGGCGTCCGACATCGTGCCCAAGGTCAAACCGGCGACCGGCGAGTTCGGCAAGGCGCTCCGCCAATGGATCATGGATCTCGAAAGCGGCTGGTGCTGCGAATTGGAGACGTGAGATCGCCAAGGGACCATGTTCCATGCCGGCCTTTCGGGAGATGCCGTGACAAAACAGAAAAACGCTTCGCCATACGCGGTCGGCATCAGTTTTTACGGCCGCGACCGCGATAGAAGGGGAGAACGCATCAGGCCAACCCTGTCCCTGGGCGCGCAGGAGGATATCTGTTTCGACGAGTTTCATGTATTGTACACCAAAGAGAATGAGAAGGGCTGTCGCGAACTGGTGGAGGATCTGGAGGATATATTCCGCGAACGGGAGCGCGAACGGAAGAAAACATGTCGCATACGCATGCGGGAAATCGCGTTTGCGGACATGTTCGACTTTAACAACGCCCTCAAGGTTTTGCGGGAAAGTTTTCAAGCCATCGCCGGTGAAACACCAGAAAACGCCAAACTTTATATCGGCGTCGCCACCGGGACGCATGTCATGCATTTCGCCGTCTACTTCATCGCCGACAAACAGCGTCTGCCCCGCCCGGCCAAAATGGCGGTCATCAAAATCTCCGACAAGGAAGATGACGCGGCGCGAAGCGCTTGGAAAGACAAGGCGGTGGTCCTGTCGCCGAAATGGAGCGACTACGAGGAGGTGGAGCGGGATTTTTCCGAGACGCGGCGGCGAAGCGCCGAAACGATTTTTCCTCAGAATAAAAGCGGCAACGAGGAATGGAGAAAGGAAGAGGAAAAACTCGGCGCCGTGTCGAGTGAAACGGAGGAACCGATCCTGCTTCTGGGCGCCACCGGCACGGGAAAAAGCCGCGCGGCGGAAATCCTGCACAAAAAATCCCGCCGCGGCAACCGTCCGCTGGTCCAGTTCAACTGCGCCACGCTCAGGGGGGATCTGGCCCGAGAGGCCCTTTTCGGCCATGGCAAGGCGGCGTTCACCGGGGCGAAGGGGGAGCGCGACGGCCTGCTGGCCAAAGCCGACGGCGCCACGCTTTTCCTCGATGAAATCGGGGATTTGGCTTTGGACATTCAATCCCTGCTTCTGACCGCGCTGGAGAAAAAACCGTTTTACCGGGTCGGCGAGGAGGGTGGGCCTGCGCGACAATCCGATTTCCGACTCATTGCGGCCACCAACCGCAATCTGGGGGAAATGGTGGCGAAGGGAACCTTCAGGGCGGATTTGTATGCGCGGATCAGCAATTGGACCTTTACCCTTCCAACCCTGCGGGAGATGCGGGAGGACTGGAGCGGTCTGTTGGACGACGCCCTGCTGGAATGGGGGCGGCAAAAGGAAGGCGCGGGGGAGTCGAGGGCGCCTGTTGTTTTCAGCGCAGGCGGAAGGGAGGCATTTCTCCGCCTTGCGGATGAGCATAACTGGCGCGGAAATTACCGGGATTTCAACAATGTCGTGTGGCGGTTGGCGACGCTGGCGAGTTTGGAGCATTACGGCGCGATGCACAGCATCGACGCCGAAAGCGTCCGGGAGGAATTCGCCCGGATGCGGTCGCAGGAGCATGACGTTTCGAGCCAAGACGCCTTTTGCGAGCGTTTGCACGCTTTGGCGCAGTCGCGATTCCCGGACGCCTGTTTGATGGACGGGGTGGAGCGCTTGTTCCAGGAATGGGCGTTGCGACACAAGGAAGGGGTTTTTGAGCGCTGCGGCAAACTGTTGTACGGATCGGTGCTGAAACCCATCGCCAATTATAGCTCCAGGTTCAGGAACAGGGAGCAAATCCTCCGGAAACGGCTTGAGGAGGGGGGAGACGAGGAATAGTTGACTTTTAAAG
>JAISXA010000151.1 GCA_031270685.1 Planctomycetota bacterium | reverse complement strand
GCGTTCGGCGGTTTGAACGGCCAATTTGTAAAAATCCCGTTCCTAACGCGGCACGATCAGCGTTTGACCGGGAGCGATAGCGAATCGCCTTCCGCCGATCGCGGGGCCGAGGTTGACGTTGTCCAGCGTCACCATGGAGTTCGCCGCGTCGGAAAGCGCCTGCCATCCCCCGTGCGCTTCGGGTTCGAAAAACAGCGTCGCCGGCTCGCCGCGTACCCGCAGCGACCATTCCCCGCCGTCGGGTTCCTTCGCCTGGAAGTATTCCAGGCCGACGAAGGCCATGCGGACGATCTTCCCCCGGCGCAGTCGGAACAGGGCCGCATCCGCGGACAGCTGGAGATTGAGGGTCGGCGTGACCAGGCTTTGTCCGCGCGGAGCCCAGGCGACGACGTCGATCTGGTCAAGGCCGTGGTCGATCACGATCGCGCCGGGGCGGCCCTGGATGATGTCCTGATCGCGCACGATGCGCGCGGGCCGACGGGTGGAATCGGCGACCGGATACAATATGGTGGCGGTGGTGGCGTCTCCGGCGAGGGTCCGGTCGAGAATCACCGAGGGGGCGGAAAGCGCGCCGCCCGCGCTGTCGTAGACGAAGCTCGGTTCGACGCCCATCTCCCCTTCGGCGGTGGAGAGCCGCGATCCCTGGTCGATGGGGTAGATTCTCAAGCCGGGTCCGTTCCCAAAGTAGGAGGCGGCGAGCATGCCCGATCCGTCCTGATAGGCGGTGATGCCGGGCGCGAGGCGGAAGCGGATGCGCGCCGCCTGCGGCCGGGGATCGCCGTTCATGGTCACCCGGTCCAATACCAGCCAATAATCGCCCGCCGCCTCGCCGGGCAGGCTTTTGACGTAAAGAATCTGGCGCTGCCAGGCTTTCCCGTCCTGGAACATGGCGGCGTCGGCCGCATAGTCGATGGCGGAATTGGTCCGCCATGCCGCTTCGACGGGGTCGGTCTCGGCGAGGCACGGTTTCGGGAGAACGAAGGCGCCGTTCAGGGACAGCGCGCTGTGGGCGCCCGCTTCGGCCGCGCGGCCGCCGAAGCCGCCCGGATCGGTCATGAAGACGATGTTGTGCGCGGAGAGGACGAGCGATCCGAAGTCGTGGTGCTCCGGCGCGCCCGCGAGGTGCCCGAGCGGACCGAAACGCACCGCGAGATAGCGCGAGCCGGGTTCGAGTCCGCTTCGGCTGGCGTATATGCCGCCGTATGACGGAGCGCCGGAAATCCCGGGGAACGAGGCCGACGCCGCGAGGCCGGGCCGGCGGCGCGGCGCGGTGGCGGACTCGTAGATTTCGCGCAGGCGGGCGACTTCGACCGGGCCGAGTTCGCGCGCGCCGCTCGGACCAAAGCGCGGAAGATTGCCGTCGGGAAGGGCGAGGGAAAGAAGATAGCGCGACGGAATTTCGAGGGCGCTCCAGGTGTTGAACACGGAACGTTCGAAATCGCGATCGTTTTTCGCCAGCGCGTCGACGAGAAGCAGGTCGTGGAATACCGAGCCGCTCGCCCCCCCGACGTCCCCGCCGACGCTGGATCCGTCGGGGTGAAACATGTCCGCGGCGTTCGCGACGACCGCGTTCACCTCGGCGGCGAGTCCGCCGCGCGGGAGAATGAAAAAATCGCAGACGATTGCGGCGCGGAGATAGGCCCGCGCGAGTTCGTGATAGACGGCCGGCTCCGACGTTTGGTCCATCCCCCGGCGCACCGTCTGGATATCGCTGTGGAGTCGCGTCAGTATCTGGTCCATCATGCCGCCATAGCCGTAATCCTCGATCACCGGCAGTTCAAAACTGTCGATGACGGCGTCGACGCGGCGCGCGGCGGCGAGAGGCGCGGTTGGTCCGGGAAGCGCTCCCGCGTTGACCGTCTCCTGGAAGGTTTGCAGCGCGTAAGGCGGGCTGAACCCCGTGGTCGCGCCGGGGCCGCGCTCGAGCGCGAGGTATACGATCCGCCTTTCGCGGAGCGTCCGCCAGATTATGTCGGCCGCGCCCCGGAGATTGCGCTGGGCCTTCGCGGCGGCCAGACCCCGGTAGTTCCGGTTGTCCCCGTCGAGCGCGAGGACAGTCGCCTCGGCCTCCGAAGGCCCGGCGAAATCTGGCGGTTGCGTCCCCGCCGGCGCGGAAGCGCCCGGAGGGAAGGGCTCCGCCGACTCCCAGGTCGGTTGCGGCTGCCGCTGATAGTTGGGGGCGGCATAGGGCTGGCCGGGAACGGCCGTGGCCGCGGGCGGATAGTATGGCGCGCCCGGGGGAGGGCCGGCGGGCGCGGGAACGGCGTTCACCGTGCCGTCCGGATTGATTATCTCCAGGCCGGGCCCGGGCTCTCCCGCGAGGCTCGGCGAACCGCACAGGACGGCGGCGGCGAGCAACAGGGTCGGCAGCGGACGAATCATGTTCTCTCCTCTATGTGGATTTTTGAAGGAAATCAAACGAACCGCCGATTGATTTCCTTCAAAAGTCGACTCTATTGCAGTTCGGGAAATTCCGGGCGCCACCAAGACGGCATTTTCACCGCCGGGGGATGGTCGAACGCCTCGTCTGGATCGATCTTCTCCAAAGGCCAGGCGATCGGCGGAGCCATTTCGGAGTACGCCCCCTTCAAATCCAGGCCGACGCGGATTGAAGGCTCCGACCTGACCCGCTGCGCCCCGTCCTCGCCGAAGGTGACGGTGAAATATTCTTCCTCGAGCCTGGTCAGCCGCTTCCCCCATAGGTCGTACACGAGCTGGTCGAATTCGGCGCGGATGAATTTGCCGTCGATCGACGTTTCAAGCGGTCTGGAAAGAACCACCCGCACCAAGCCGACCTTTCCCGCGTAATCGGGTAGGTTGTTGTATCGTTCCAGAAGGCGTTCCTCGAGCCGGGCGCGATAGTCTTCGACGCCTTCCGGCGTCGGAAGCCGCTCCGGAGGCGCTTCATAAGGGTCAAAACTGGATCCGGGCGGCGCGGTATGACCCATCGGCCGCGCGACCACCGCTTGCGGCGATGCGGTTTCCGTTGTCGCGGGATCGGCAGATCCGGACGCCGGCGCGGTCGCCGACAATTCCTTCACGACTTCCTTGCCGCCGGCGAGGAGGTCGGGGTCGTCAGCTTCCGGTGGAGCATGCGCTTCGGAATAGACCGGCCCGTCGTCCTCGGGGAAAGTGTCCTCGACCTCGGCGCGCTGGCGGAACGGGGGGAGCACCCGGGTTTTCCGACGCTTGGCGCCGTGCTTGTCCTGGTCCGGTACGGCCATCCTGGAATAGGCTTCGCCGTTGTCGGGCCTGGGCGTCCGGATGGGTTCGGGCAGTTCGCCGATGGCGCGAGGCATGTCTTTCCCCGAACCCCGGTAATAGTCATCCGGCGTCGGCGCGGCGATTTTCCCGCCGGCCCGGTCGGCGGCGGCGGCCGAAGCCGCCAGGCAGAGCGCCGCAAGCGCGATCGCACAAAACCAACGAATCGACGTCCGCATCCTTGTCTCCCCAAGAAAGCTATTGACTCATATGACGAATCCCTCCGCCCCGCGACGACCGGAGACGGTCGGCATCCGTAAACGTACGCTGCAACTATTATCGGCCTTTTGTCCGGCGCGGATGGAACAAATTCGGGGAAATGCCGCGTTTTGGGCGCGTTCCCGGCCTCAATTTCGGGCATGGACATATTTTCAAACATGACATACCATTTGCGGAGGAACCATTGCGGTCGACTTTTATCCGCAGTTTTGCAAAATGGCGATTAGACCGCCAGTCGCCACGAAAGGAAGAGCATGGACGACGTGGCAATACCCGCGGACAAACGCTATGCACCGGGCATGACGCTCCACGGATTCACCGTTTCCAAAGTCACGGATCTTCCCCGGCCGGGGTTTTCGGCCGTCGAGCTGCTGCACGGCAAATCCGGCGCGCGGCACCTGCATCTCGCCGCCGGAGACCGCGAGAACCTTTTCGGCATCGCCTTCAGGACCCCGCCTCCGGACGACACCGGCCTGCCGCATATTCTCGAACACGCCGTTTTGTGCGGCTCGCGCCGTTATCCGGTGAAGGATTCCTTCGTCGAACTGCTCAAGTCGAGCCTGGCGACGTTCCTCAACGCCTTCACCTCCCCCGACCGCACCGTTTATCCCTGTTCCAGCATGAACCGCCGGGATTTCCACAATCTCATGCGCGTCTACTGCGATTCCGTCTTTTTCCCAACCCTTGCGGAGGACCATTTCCGCCAGGAGGGGCATCACCTGGAGTTTTCCGGGGACGGCGGTATCTTCATCAAGGGCGTGGTGTACAACGAGATGCGCGGCATCTATTCCGATCCCGAGAATATTCTCGAGCGCCGCGTTTCGCGGGAGCTGTTCGGCGGAAACGCCTACGGCAATGATTACGGCGGCGACCCGAAATTCATCCCGTCGCTCACCTACGAACAGTTCGTCGCCTTCCACCATCGGTACTACCACCCCTCGAATTCATGGATTTTCACTTACGGCGACATTCCGCTGGAGGAAACGCTCTCCATAATCGGCGGCGAATTCCTGTCCGAATTCGACCGCATCCCGGTCGACACCACGATCGCGCCGCTGCCCCGCTGGACCGCGCCGAGAAAAATCGGCTTCCCTTATCCCGTCGAGCAGGGCGAAGACGTCGCGGGAAAAACCGACATCGCCATGGCTTTCGCGACCAACGATCGCCGCGACCTTCTCGTCACGCTGGCGATGCGCCTTATCGACGGCTATTTACTCGACAATTCCGCCTCGCCGCTCCGCAAGGCGCTCATCGATTCCCGCCTCGGGCAGGAACTCGGCAGCTCCGGTTACGCGGACCACCAGCGGGACACGCTCTTTGCCGTCACCCTGAAAGGCTCCGAGGCCGACCGGGCGCAAAAGACGGAGGACCTCGTCTTCGACGTGCTTCGCCGTGAAATCGGGAACGGATTCGACCGGGAGAAGGTGGAGTCCGCCCTGCACCAACTCGAGCTTTCCGCGCGGGAGATAAAGAGCCAGTATCCGCTTCGACTCATGGAGCGGGTGTTCACCGCCTGGCTCTACGACTCCGATCCGTTGTCCCAACTCAACATCGGCGACCGCCTGGACGAACTGCGGGAGCGCGTCCTGAACGAGCCGGGATTCCTCGAGGCCATCGCGCGCGAATTCCTCCTCGACAATCCCCACCGTCTGCTCGCGGTCATGACGCCCGATCCCGCCTATTCCGCGCGGATGGAAATGGAAGCGGCGGGGAAGATGGAGACGCTTCTGGCAGGCATGTCCGACCACATGAAGCGGGAGGCGCGCGTCATCGCCAAGCGGCTGGAAATCGTGCAAGCGGAGGGGAATACACCCGAAGCGCTGGCCACCCTCCCCAGGCTGTCGCTTCCCGACGTTTCCAGCGAGCCGATTCCGCTGCCTTACCAAAGGCATCCGGTCGGACGGTTCGAACTGCTCGACGTGCCGATGTATTCCGGCGGGGTCGACTATCTTCTCCTGACCCTCGATCTAGGCTACCTCGAGGGCGACGACCTGGATTATCTGCCGCTGTTCTGCGAGGCGCTCGAGAAATCGGGCGCGGCAGGCCGCGGCTACGCGGAGATGGCGGCGCTGGAAGCCTCCGTCGCCGGCGGGATCGAGTTTTCCCCGGGGATCGTCGCCAGCGTCGAGGGTCCGGATCGGGCGCGGCTCGGGATCAACGCCTGGCTGAAGGCGCTCGACGGCAATTGGGAACGGGCGCTGCCGCTCCTTGCCGACCGCTTGTTCCGCCCGGAGTTCGACGATCCGGACCGGCTTCGCGACATCGTCCTCCAGTCGCGGGTCGCGTGGCGGAATCAGGTCGCGCCCCAGGGCCATCACTTCGCGGCGTTGTACGCGGCGCGGCATCTCTCGCCCGCCGCCCTGCTCGCGGAACGGCTTTCCGGATGCACGCAGGCGCGGTTCGTCGACGCGCTGGCCGCCGCCGGCGACGGCCGCGTGGACGGGCTCGCGGAGCGGTTCGCCGCCATGGCCGGGAAAATCGCGTCCCTGGCTGACGTCTCCGCCGCGCAGGTCGGGTCCAGGGAGGCGTTTTCCGCCAGCGAAGCGTGGCTTGCGGAAAACGCGGGCGGATTCCGCGCCGGCGGCGGGCGCCCTTCGCCGCCGCCGCATCCCGTACCGGCGACGGGCGAGCGCATCGGCCTGGCCGCGCCATCGGAAATCGCGCACGTGGCGCGAGCGCTTCCCGCCCCCGCGCTCTCCGGGGCGGACGCGCCGGCGTTGCTGCTTCTCGGCCAGCAGCTTTCGTACGGCTATCTGTGGAACGCGGTGCGGGTGAAAGGCGGCGCCTACGGCGTGCGCGCGTCCTACGATTACGCCAGGGGGACGTTCACTTTCTGGAGCTACCGCGATCCCAACCTTACCGACACGCTGGCGGCGTACTCCGGCGCGGCGAAGTTCATCGCGAAGGAGATGGATCTGTCGCCTGCCGGCCTCGAGCAGGCGATCATCGGCACGATCAAGCTGCTCGACCAGCCGGTGCGGCCTTCGCAGGCGGCGGCGGCCGCGCTCGGACGCCATCTGGCCGGGGAGGACGAGACGTTCCGGAAGAAGTTCCGGTCGCGGTTGCTGCGGCTCGGCGCGGACGATATCCGCGGCGCCGCCGAACGGCTTCTGTCCGGGCTGGAAAACGCCCCGGTCTGCGCTTTGGCGAGCCGCGAAAAGATCGCGGCCGAAAACGCCCGCCCGGACGGGCCGTCCCTGCAAACCGAGCAACTGTGGCGCACGGGAAACTGACGCTATGGGAAACGCCGACGCCGCCCCGCCGCTTGCCGATGCGGCGGAACGGGAAATCATCCTGACCCGCCTCGATGAAAATCTCGCCGTGGAGGCGGCCGCCGGCTCGGGCAAGACCACCTGTCTTGTCGGACGGCTGCTGGCGCTTGCCAGGCGCGGCGACATCGCGCCCGGAAGGCTCCTTGCCGCCGTGACTTTCACCCGAAAGGCGGCGGCGGAACTCCGCGACCGGTGGCGGGTCGCCATCGAACGCGAGGTCGCCGTGACGAACGGCAAGGAGCGGGAAAATCTTCTTGCGGCGGAACGGGCGATACGCCTCTGCCACATCGGCACCATCCATGCTTTCGCCTCGCGCCTGCTTCGCGAACGGCCGGTCGAGGCGGGCGTGGATCCGGATTTCCGGGAGTTGGAGCAGGAGGAGGACTCGATCCTCCGCAACCGCGCCTGGGACGACCTGGCCGCCCGGATGCATGGCGGCGAGTTTTCCGGCCTCGCCGGCGACGTTCTCGCCGGCGGTCTCGATCTCGAATCCCTTCGCGAACTCTTCCTCGCCTTCGCCGACTATCCCGACATTCCCCTCTGGCCGGGTTCGGACGTTCCGGCGGACCTGAACGATTGGGAAGCGTTTCACGCCGTACTCGGCGAGTTCGGCCGCAATGTCGACGCATTTCCCGGCGTTCCCGTCGAAGAGGCGGCCGGCGAGGTTTTGTACGGACTGTGCCGCTCGCTGCATGCCTGGGCGAAGCGGCAGGGAAAGCCGGACAGTGTTTCCCGGTATGGCCTGTTGCGAATGGCCGACCTGCTGGAGGGTGCGCCCGAAGCTTGTCCGAAGACCTGGAAAGGCGTGTTCGGAAAGGAATTCAAGACCAGGCTGGAGGAGGAAAAGGAGCGCTATGGACGCTTATACGACGAATTCGCCGGGCCGTTTCTCGCGCGTCTCCGTTCCGCGCGTTACGGCGCGGTCATGCGTTGCCTTTTCGAAGCGAGGAAGCGGTACGACCATTTGCGCCGGGAGTCGGGGGCGCTCAACTTCCAGGACCTGCTTATGCGCGCCGCCGCCTTGCTGCGCGATTATCCCCGCGTGCGCGACGATTTGGCCCGGCGCTATCGGCGGATTCTGGTGGACGAGGTTCAGGACACCGATCCGCTGCAGGCGGAGATTCTGTTCCTTCTCGCGGGGGAGTACGGGAGTTGCGAAACCGATTGGCGGCGAACCCGTTTGCGGCCGGGCGCGCTGTTCATGGTCGGCGATCCCAAGCAATCGATCTACCGCTTCACCCGCGCCGACATCGCCACCTACCTCGAATTGAAGCGCATCCTGTCGCGAAACGGGGGCAGGACCGTTCGCCTGAGCGTCAACTTCCGCAGCCAGCCGGCGGTCGTCGACTGGGTGAACCGGACCTTCGAACCGTCGGCCGCCGCCTCCGCGCTTCGGTTCCCGAAGGAGGACTGCCGCTACAGCCCCGCCTACGCCCCGCTCGCGGCTGGCAGGGGGGCGGCGTCGCCGGAAGCGTTCGGCGGCGTGTACCGATTGGACGCGCTGCCCAAAGTTTCGGCGCGGAACAAGGACGGAGCGCCGCCCCGCGCGCTCAAGGATGTTTTGCGCGACGAGGCGACCCGGATCGCGCGCTTCATCGAATACGCGCTCGAGAAGCCGCTCCTCATCGACGAGCGCGGTTCGGGGCCGCGCCCGGCGCGCCCCGGGGATTTTCTGGTTCTCACCTACGGCAAATCCGGCGTCGCGGAAATCGCCAATCAAATGCGGCTCCTCGGACTGCCCGTCCGGATTTCCGGCAGGAACAGCTTCGAACCGGATTCGCCCCTGCGGTTGTTGCTGCTGGCGATCAAGGCCGCGCTGACTCCGGGCGATCCGGTGCTGCAGGTCGCGGTGTTGCGCAGCCGCCTGTTCGGCGTGGCGGACAACGAACTGTTCGCGTGGAAGCGCGCCGGGCGGTCCTTTGACCGGAAGGAAGCGCTTCCCGCCGACGTGAAGGGCGGGATAGCGGACGCCTTTTCCCGGCTTTCCGCGTATCGCGCGCGCCTTCTCGCCGCCGATCCCGTCGCCGCCTGTCGTTTCGCGGCCGAAGATTTGGGCGTGTTCCCGCTTGCCGCCCGGGACGCGGGGCGTCCGGGAATGGCCGCGGTCGGGACGGTGCTCGACCGCCTCGCCGTTTCAGCCGGACGCTTCAGGACCGCCTTCGAAACGGCGGAAGCGCTCGAAACGCTTCTCGATTCGGGGGAATTCGATATTTTGCCGCTCGAAGGGGTGGACGCCGCCGCCGTCCGGGTGATGAACCTCCACAAGGCGAAAGGGCTCGAGGCTCCGGTGGTTTTCCTCGCCGGCAGCGACAGCGTCCGCAAGCATCCGCCCAGGGTGTGCATCGACCGGACCGGGCGGCTGGCCGCCGGTTTCCTCGCCCTCGCCCGGGGAAAACGCCTGCTCGCCTGCCCGGAGGGATGGGAGGACAGGGAAGCGGAGGAGGAGCGCTATCTTGAGTACGAACGGCTTCGCCTCCGCTATGTAGCGGCCACCCGGGCCGGTTCGGCGGTGGTCGTGACGGCGCATCCCGCCTCGTCGGGCATGAAAAGCGCCTTTGTCGGGGAGATAGCCATCGACGACCCGCTTCCCGAGCCGGATCTTCGCGTCGGGGCCGGCGAACGGGAGGTCGGGGAAATCGCATTGGAGGAAATCGAAGACGGCTTGTCGCGCATCGCCGGCCGCGTCTCCGCGGCGCGGCAACCGAGCTATCGCGTGATGCGGGCCAAGGACGCGGTTCCGTCCGCGAAGCCGATGGTCCGGAATGCCGTGACGGATGACGCCGGCGGCGCCGGGCCGGAATGGGTGGGAATCCGCCTGTCTTCAGAGGCGGCGGCGGCGCTGGGCGAAGTGGCGCACGCGCTTCTGGCGGATGCGGATGCGCTTGGCGCCGGCAGCCTGAAAGACCGCGCCGCGCGGCTGCTGCGGCTGGCCGAGTTGTCTGCCGATCTCGCCGACGACGTGGTCGGGATGGTCGCCGCCGCGCGGCGCTCGGCGATTTGGCGGCGCGCCGCCGCCGCGGCGCGCCAATTCAGGGAATTGCCGTTCACCATGACGCGCGATGGCGTGGACGGCGTTCGCGAAGTGGTGCGCGGGGTGATCGACCTGGTTTTCGAGGAAAACGACGGTTGGGTGGTGGTCGATTACAAAACCGACCGCCAGGCGGCGGGAGACGCCAGGGCGCAGGCGGAACGCCATCGGGGACAGGTGGAAACATATGCGCGTGCGGTTGAGGGCATGCTCCCCCGCGCCCGGGTCAAGGAGACCGGGATACTCTACCTCCGGACCGGGGAATACGTTCCCCTGTCCGCCGGCGACGCCTACTGATCCCGGTCCGGATCAACTCGCTTCGGCGGGGTCCGCTTCCGGCCGTGAAAAATCGACGGGAAGGCGCGTCGTCAAGGGATTCACGAACCGGCAGAACACGCTTCTCCCGCAAGCCGGGGAGTTCTGGCAGCGCACCGGGATGGGAGCCGGGCTTTTCTGACGTATCTTCTTTTGCTTGAGCAGCAATATTTGGACAAAAGCGCCATGAATTTCGCAATAGCCGCGTTTGCGATCGAACAATTCCATCGAAGTCTCCACTGGCGTCCGGCAACCCGGAACGGATCCGGGAGCCGGCCATCATCGGTGATTTGCCATCTCCCGTTCCAACGATGAAAGTTGGTTGGAAGTCATTACTGTATAGTTTTCTTCGTCGGGAACAAGGGGGTTTCTGTAGTTTTTTCACCGTTCCGGCCATACATCCCGGGGCCTACGCATGAAATTCCCCCGAAACACCATGGGGGCGTAATTCCATGATAATGGCACCGCGCATTCGCCGGTTGAACGAAGGCCCGGTTTTGGTTATGGAATCCCGAATCCCGGACGGTATGATAGAGTGGACTTTTGGAGAAAATCGGGCGGCGGTTGGCCCGATTTCCTTTAAAAGCAGCCTTCCAAGCGGGAGTTGGAAAAATGGAGGCGGCGACCAGAATCGAACTGGTGTGTGATGGTTTTGCAAACCATTGCCTTACCGCTTGGCTACGCCGCCCTCTGGAATGTCGCGATCCGAGACGTCAAATGCGGGAAAAAACAGCATATGGATTCCGAGCGCACGGTCAAGAAAAAAGCTTGGGGGGAGCGGGAAAGCGGGATCGACGATTTTCGGTACGAAACCGCCCCCGGCTTTTCTCCGCGCAATTTATGGCGGTTTTTTCTCGTCGACCTGATCGCCGTCATGAGCCTGAGGCTGCTGTATTCGCGGGGGCTCATTCCCGGCATCGACGCATACGTGCTTTTGACTCTGGCCGGCAAGATTGTTCTCGCCGGCTATCTCGCCTGGATGATTCGGGATGCCGCCGACGGCTGGGGCGCGCTGGGCGTCAAGACGGGGGGCAGTCCGCTCGGTTGGCTATGGGGAACGATTCTCTACGCAATTGCATATCCGGGCATGCATTTGGCGGGTCGACTGAACTTCTGGTTGCTGGGCGGCGCCTTTCGTTTTCTTGGCTGGGGGAGATTCGAGCCCGAACCGCAGGAGGTCGCGCTCATTTTATTGGGCGGGGAAGCGCGGTCGGCGGTTTGCATCGCGCTGCTGGCCTTCGCGGTTTTGATCGGACCGGTTATGGAGGAAGCGGCGTTTCGCGGCGTCGGCATGGACGGCTTCGGGCGGACCGGAGGCGCATGGAGCGCGGCGATCTGGACCAGCACGCTGTTCGGGCTATACCATTTCGATCCGTCGCGGATACTGCCGCTCGCGGTGATGGGCTTCGCCATGGCGGGGGCGGGGCGCCTCTCTCGGACGCTGTGGTGTCCAGTGGTCCTCCACATATTTCACAATTCCTTCACCCTGTGGATGATGGCGAAAAACACGGGGAAGGCCTGAGTGGACTTTTGACCGGTATTTTTTCTTGCGTTGCCCGCCGGGAAAAGCTAGAGTATTTTTGCCCTGACCGTCAGCCTTGGCATTGAGGCGTTAAGTCGCTCACTGCCGTGACCACGTCGCCCTGCCGAAAGCGGGGTCAAAAGGTAAACGTTGTCGCACAAGGTTTGTTAGCGGCGCAACAGCGTCGCGCTACCCCGGAAAGAACAAACTGCCATGCCAGATTCTTCCGCCAATTTCCTGTCCGAAAATCTTCGCGAAGAAAACATTCTTGTCGATCTTTCTTCCGAGGAACATTCATCGGTGGTTAAAACATTGATACACAACATGGTAACGACCGGCCTTATCGCCAAGAATCACGCCTCGACCGTTTCGCGCCTGGTCAATGAGCGCGAGGCGCTTGGCTCCACGGCCATAGGCGGCGGCGTCGCCATCCCCCACGCCAGAATCGGATTCTCGGACCTGCCGCTGCTCACTTTCGCCCTGCTCCAAAAGGGTGAAGGCTTCAACGCGCTTGACGGCGCGCCCGTGCATTTCGTGTTCCTTGCGCTCACGCCCAAGGACGACGACGATATCCATCGGGCGGTGCTCAAGTCCATCACCGCCTTCGTGCGGCAACCCATCCACCTCAAAGCGCTGTCGGGATGCAAATCCGCCTCCGACGTCAAGAGCGTTTTCCAGGACTATGCATAACGCCGTCGTCATTTCCGGAAGCTGATGAAAGACAAGGACCAACTGGCGATGCTGCGGGAGCGATACATACTGCTCGTCGACGATCACGACGCGACGCGCGAAACCCTTACCGAGGTCATTCGCGAACTGGGACACCATGTCGTCGAGGCCGCCAATTTCGAGGAAGCGGTCGCGAGGATCGAGGAACGCGCCCACGATCTGGTCCTTACCGACCTGAAGTTGCCAGACGGTTCGGGCATGGACGTCATGAAGCGGCTGAAAAAGCTGCATCCCGAGACGCCGGTGGTGATGATAACCGGTCACGCCACTATCGAAAACGCCATCGACGCGACGCGCCTGGGCGCTTATGAATATCTCACCAAGCCCGTCGACCTCAAGCGATTGCGCATCGTTATCTCCAACGCGCTTTATCTTTCCAATCTGGAGCGCCAAGTGCGGCAGACCGGCGCGCTTGACGCGCTTGTCGGTCATTCGCCGAAGATACGCCAGGTGAAGGATCTCATCAAGCAGGTCGCGGGAGCCGACGTCACCATCCTCGTCGTCGGCGAGAGCGGCACCGGAAAGGAAATGGCGGCAAACGCCATTCAGGCTCTTTCCAGCCGCAAGGACGGGCCTTTCGTCAAGGTGAACGTCGCGGTTTTGTCGCGCGAACTGATCGAAAGCGAGCTATTCGGCCACGAAAAAGGGGCGTTTTCCGGCGCCGTCCGCCAGCGGAAGGGAAGGTTCGAGCTTGCCGACGGCGGGACCCTGTTTCTCGACGAGATCGGCGAAATGCCCCTGGATTCGCAGGTGAAACTGCTGCGCGTCCTTCAGGAGCATGAATTCGAGCGGGTCGGCGGCGCCGAAACGCTTCCGGTCAACATCCGTCTCATTTGCGCCACCAACCTCGACCTCAAGGAGCGCGTCGACGAGGGAAAATTTCGGGAAGATCTCTATTTCCGCATCAACGTGGTGCGGCTCAAAATGCCGCCGCTGCGCGAGAGAGTCGGCGACATCGCGCTCCTCGCCGAACATTTTCGGCAAAAATACTGCGCCCGGTACAATCTGGACCGGCAATTCGATCCCGAGACGCTTGCCGTTTTCGAGCGCTATTCCTGGCCCGGCAACGTTCGCGAACTGGAGAATGCGGTCGAGGGCGCGGTCGTGCGCAGCACCGGCCGGATGATAGACGCCGCCTGCCTGCCGGAGGAATTGGGGGACGCCCCGCGGCGGATCGAGTCCGGCGTTGAACCGGGAGTCCAACTCGCGGAGATCGAACGCCGTTATATCCTTTCCGAACTGTCCCGGCTTGGCGGCAACAAGAGCGCGGTCGCCAAAAGCTTGGGAATCGGCCTCAAGACCCTTTACCGTAAGCTTGAAACCTACTCCGAATCGCCGATAACGCCCGACCCGGACGCGGAATATTCGCGATTGGCGTGACGCTTGAACGGCTCCCCCGATGCCATGCCGGAGCCGGATTCCATGAGGGATGGACAAATGGACTACGCGACCGAATCGCTCAAGCTGCATTACCAATGGCGGGGCAAGCTGGATATCGTTCCCAAGATGTCGGTGTCGAGCAGGGACGATTTGTCCCTCGCCTATACCCCGGGAGTGGCGCGGCCGTGCCTGGCCATCAGAGACGATGTCGATAAAAGCTATGAACTCACCGGCCGCTGGAACACGGTGGCGGTGGTTACCGACGGAACGGCGGTGCTGGGCCTGGGCGATATCGGCCCCGAGGCGGCAATGCCGGTCATGGAAGGAAAATGCGTCCTGTTCAAGGCGTTCGGCGGCGTCGACGCGATACCCCTGTGCATCCGTTCCAGGGAGGCGGATGAAATTGTCAACGTCGTTTCGCTTCTCGCCGGCAGCTTCGGGGGGATAAACCTGGAGGACATCTCCGCGCCGCGCTGCTTCGAGATCGAGCGCCGGCTGAAAGAGCGTTGCGATATCCCGATTTTTCACGACGACCAGCACGGCACCGCCGTCGTCACCCTTGCCGCGCTGCTCAACGCGCTCAAGCTCACCGGCAGGACCCTCGGGGACGTCAGCGTCGTCACCAGCGGCGCCGGCGCCGCCGGAGTGGCGATCATCAAGCTGTTGCTGGCTCTCGGCCTGAAGGATGCGGTGCTGTGCGACCGCGCCGGGGCGATTTACGAGGGACGGGAAGGACTGAACGCGGAAAAAGCCGGGATGGCCGCGATCTCGAACCGTTCGCTGAAAAAGGGAAAGTTGTCCGAAGTCATCGCGGGGGCCGACGTCTTCATCGGCGTTTCCGGCCCGGGGGTCGTCAGCGCCGAAATGGCGGCGTCGATGGCCGCATCGCCGATTCTCTTCCCCATGGCCAATCCCACCCCCGAAATCATGCCCGATATTGCCTTGAAAGCGGGTGCGGCGGTGGTGGGAACCGGACGCAGCGATTTCCCCAACCAGATCAACAACGTCCTCGCCTTCCCCGGAATCTTCAGGGGCGCGCTCGATGTCCGCGCCGGGGACATCAACGACGCGATGAAAATAGCCGCCGCCCATGCCTTGGCGGATGTGGTGGCGGACAGCGAGCTCAGGGCCGACTACATCATTCCGCAGCCCTTCGACCCACGGGTGCGGAACGCCGTGGCGAACGCCGTCGCCGAGGCGGCGAGGCGGAGCGGGGTCGCGCGCGCGTAATCGGATCAAGCGACGCAAAAACCGCGCCGCACGGGCGAAAGCGTCATTTCACCACCAGATCGCGCCGGCGACGGTCGGAATTCATGTAGATGGCCGCGAGCACCAGCAGGCCGAATACGATCTGCTGCCAGAAGCCGTCCACGGCGACGACGTTCATGCCGTTCTGGATGACGGTGATGAGGCCGACGCCGAGAATCACCATCAGGATGTGCCCCCTGCCGCCGGTGAGGGCCACGCCGCCAAGCGCCGCCGAGGCGATGGCGATGAGATTGTACTGCTCGCCGACGGTCGGGATGCCGCTTTTCAGCTTCACCGCGAAGAAGACGCCCGCGATGGCGGCGCCGATGCCCGAGAGGGTGAAGGCGACGATCTTCGCCTGGTCGATCCCGAGGCCGATAAGCCGGGCGGCGCGTTCGTTGGCGCCGAGCGCCATCATGGTCTTGCCCGTCCCGGTGCGGCTTTGGTAGATATGATAGACGATCATGACCGCCAGGGCGATGAGAAACAGCGGCGGGACGGGGCCGAGGGGAAGGGGACCGAGGCTCTTGGCCCTCACCCAGTTGACATACCCCCAATTCCCCGGAACCAGCGTCAGGGGCTGGCCCCCGGAGATGATGTAGGCCGCGCTCTGCCAGATGCTTTGGGTGCTCAGGGTGGCGATGAAGGAAGGGACCTTGAGCTTGGCGTGGAGCACGCCGTTCAAAAGGCCGGCGAACACGCCGAACAGGAACACCGCCGCGAAGGCCCACCAGCCCAGAGGGCCGAAAAGCAGGGTGAGCATGACCGCCGAACAGGAGGCGATCGATCCCATGGAGAGGTCGATGGAGCCCAGAAGCAGGACCAGGGCGACGCCGCAGCTCATCGCCAGGATGGGCGAGATGTCGGTGAGGAGGTTGCGGATGTTGGGCGCGCCGAGGAAATTGGGATTCATCGCGGTGAAGAGGATCAGGAGCGCCACGATCGACGCCAGGCTGACGAAGCGGCTGATGTTGTCCCGCAGCCGGCTGCGTTCGCCCGCGTAGACGCGTCCGCTGGCGGCGAGGTCGGGATGGGCCGGATTGGACATGCGGTGCCCCTTAAACCATGTACTTGACGATTTCAAGCTGCTCCGGCTTCGCGCCGGCCGGGGCGTCGAATTCCCGGGTGACCAGGCCGTCCTTCATGACGATGATCCGGCTGGCGAGGCCGATGCATTCGTCCAGGGTGTCGCCGAGGAGGATCATGCCCTTGCCGCTGGCGGTGATGTCGCGGATGAGGGAGTAGATCTCCTCCTTGGCGCCGACGTCGACGCCGCGCGTCGGATGGTTGAGGACCAGGACGTCCGCGTCGCTCGAGAGGATGCGGGCGAACACAACTTTCTGGGCGTTGCCGCCGCTGAGGAAGCCGACGCTCTGGTTGATGCCCGGCGTCCTGATGGAAAGCTCGTCCACGCGCCGGCGGGCGTTTTCCCTCTCCAGGCGGGCGGAAACGCAGCCGAATCGCCTGAACGCCCGGAAATTCGACATGGCGATGTTTTCGTAGATCGGGGCCTCGGCGATGATGCCTTCCTCGCGTCGCTCCTTGGGGATGGAGAGGACGCCGGCCTTGAGCGCCTGGCGGGGCGAGGCGAAGCGTTCGACCCTCCCCTTCACCACCAGCTCGCCGGCGGTGTACGATTCGTCGCCGCAGACGACGGCGCAGAGATCCTCCTTGCCCGAACCGATCGAGCCGCAGACGCCAACCACCTCGCCGCGCCGCAGCTTCAGGTTCACGCCCCCGAAAAAGCCGCGCCTGCCGAGATTCCGCGCTTCGAGGAGCACCTCGTCCCCCGGGACGGCCTGGCGGTCCTCCTTGTAGTATTCGCCGCTGACGGTCTTGCCGACCATCTTCTCGTAGAGGATGGCCTCGTTGGCGTCCTTCCTGTCAAGCAGGGCGGCGTTCCTGCCGTCCTTGAAGACGTAGATGCGGTCGGAGACGTCCAGCACCTCGTCGAGGCGGTGGGAGACGAAAATCACCGAGTTGCCGCCCGCCGCCATCCGGCGCATGTTGTCGAACAGGTTGTCGACCTCACTCCGGTTCAGCACCGACGTCGGCTCGTCGAGAAGGATGAGGTTGCCGCCGGCGTTTCGGCGGGTGACGACGCTGAAGACCTTGGCGATCTCCACCATCTGGCGGGTGGCGAAGTCGAGGTTGCTCACCTTTTTATCCGGCCGGATGTAGTCGATGCCGATCTCCCCGAGGATTTTCCGGGTGTCCTCGTACATGCGGCGCTTGTCGAGGAAGCCGCAGCGGACGTAGGACGCCTCGAGGCCGAAGAAGACGTTCTGGCCGACGGTGAGATTCTGGATCAGCGACTGCTCCTGGAACACCATCCCCACGCCCATGCCGTTGGCCTCGATGGGCGTGCGGGGGGCATAGGCCTCGCCGCGCATGGCCATGGCGCCTTCGGTCGGCTGTTCGATGCCCATGATCAATTTGAGCAACGTCGATTTCCCGGCCCCGTTCTCGCCGACCAGGCCGACGATCTCGCCCGGCCGGACCTCGAGCTCCACCGCGTTCAGCGCGGTGGTTCCGGGATACCGCTTCGCCATCTTCGAGGCCGAGAACAGCAGCGAATGCGTTTCCATGCGAACAGCTCCGTCTTCCGGGTCGGAATCCCGCTATTTTGTGACTACCTTGCGGCCGCGGCGCACCGACAGCGCCACCGCCGTTATGATGATGATGCCCTGTATCGCCGCCTGGTAGTAAGTGTTCACCCCGAGCAGGATCAGTCCGTTGTTGATGACGGTGACGATAAGCGCCCCGATGAGGGAGTGGACGACCCCTCCCTTGCCGCCGGTCAGCGGCGTGCCGCCGACGACGACGGCGGTGATGGCCGGGAACACGGTGCCCGTTCCGATGACCACCTCTCCCCGGCCGATGCGGATGGCGCCCAGCACCCCCGCCACCCCGATGCACAGGCCGCTCCAGGCGAAGACGAGTATCTTGATCCGGTTTATGTTGATCCCGGTGTTCTTGGCGACGCGCTCGTTGTCGCCGATGGCGAAAACGTAGCTTCCGAACCGGGTGTGTTCCTGAAGGACGTAGGATATGGCGAATATGACCAGGGCCGTCCAGGTGAGGTAGGGAATGCCCAGGAAGCGGCCGCGCGCCAGGGTGATGAAAAATTCGTACTTGGACATGGCGGGCTGGCCCCGGTAGCTGAGGACCGCGAACCCGGCCATGACGCTGGCCATGGCGTAGGTGACGATGAACGACGGCATCTTGCCGTACACATGGATGAAGCCGGAAATCGTTCCCACCATCAGGCCGGCCGCGACGCCGATGACCGCCGCCCACAGGCCCCAGTCGAGATTGGTCCTGGTGTTCAGCACCATGAGGACGACGATGGAGCCGACGAACCCGCCCAGCCCTTCGCCCGAAAGGTCGGTGCCGCCCAGAAGGATCACGAAGGTCAGGCCCATCGACATGACGAGCGGGATGGACAACTGGCTCAAGACCGACTGCATGTTGTAGAGGCTGAAAAACCCATCCGCAACCAGCGACAGGACGATGACCAGAAACGCGAGGATCGCGACCGGCGCCAGGCCGACGATCCGCTCGATCCGGTTCCGGCGCGCCATCTCCTGGGCGAATTCCCGTGCGATGGGGGAGGAATATCCCTGTTTGTCCATACTCGACCGCCTCGTTGCGCGGGGAATCGACTTTTAGCCGCGATTATCGCGAATTGGGCATTCGGCGATTTGAATGCCCAATTCGCAAAACTTCAAACAATGGCATAACGCTTTCCGGGACCGGTTCTCATTCGACTTCCATGGCGCGGGCGATGGGGAATTCGAGATTATTGTAATCGTAAACCGGAACGTTTTCAATGAATTCCTTGCGGTACCGGGGCAGGGTCTCGGCGTTGACCAGGAAGCCGTTGGTGTAGAACATGCGTTCGCGGGCGGGCATGGTCTTGGTCGAGATTTTGCCGGTGTAGGCCGCGTAGGCGTAGGCGACGCCGTAGCCGCCCTGCATCCAGCCGTTGTTGGCGATGGTGCACACGAGGTCGCCGGCGCCGACCGCGTCGATCGCGTCCATGACGCCGTCGACGCCGGTGGCCTTTACCTTGCCGTTCAGGCCCTTGGCCTTTAGCGCCTGGATGATCCCGAGCGCCATGCCGTCGCTGGCGCACCAGATGCCGTCGATGTCGTTATAGCGGGCGAGCCAGGTTTCCGTGATGTTCAGAGCCTTCTTGGTGTCCCAGTCGCCGGCCTGGTCGTCAAGCACCTCGATGCCGGGGTATTCGGCCAGGGCCTGGCGCAGACCCTTCATGCGGTCGGCGTTGGCGGTGTTGGCGAGCATGCCCTCCATGACCAGGATCTTCCCCTTGCCGGGGGTCTTGAAGGAATTGAACAGGTTCACGGCGATGTCGTAGCCCTGCCTCACGCCGTCGCAGGACTGGTGATGGACCCAGTATTCATAGAGGAAGGGGGTGATGCCTTCGGGGGTGTTCCAGGCGTTGACCCAGTAGACCTCCGCGTCCTCGCAAGCCTCGGCGATGGCGGTGACGTTGGGTGCGTTGTTGGGGTCTACGAACAGGATTACGTTCTTGCCCCGGCTGGCGAGAAGGGCCTTGATGTCGTTGATCTGCTTGTCGTCGTTGGATTCGCAGGGCAGGACCTGGATTTCGGCCGTGCCGGGGGGAAGGGTCTTGAGGAACGCCTCCGCGCCGGCCACGTACTGCATGTGGTATTCGCTGGACATGGAACGGATGCTGACGGCGATGGTGAGCTTTTCGCCCGCGGCGGCGGTCAGCATGGTCGCCGCGAAAGCGGCGAGGAGAAACGCACTGAACAGTTTTCTCATGATCCTACTCCTCAAAAAAAACTAAAAACCTCCAAAAGCGTCCGGCACGCGCCGGCTTATTCTTCACCCGGCTCATGGCGCATCGCCATGAGCGAACTTTTGAAGAAAATCAAACAAACCGCCGTTTGATTCCCTTCAAAGTTTCAGGGCGTTCGTTTCAACCACGCTTTTTTTTGCACCGTCACGGGTTCGGGTCGAGTTGACGAAAAAACAACCCATTGAAACGAAAACGGTTGAATCTTTAAAGGAAATCGGGCGGCGGTTGGCCCGATTTCCTTTAACAGTCGATTATGAGCGGACTTGTTCGGCCCGGATCGCGGAATAATCACAGATCCTCGAACGGGGCGATGACCGCGTCGATCTCCTTCATCATTTCCGGGGAAATCTCCCACTCGAGCGCCTTGGCCGTCCTGCCGATGTTGCCGGGGGTGAGCGAACTGCCGATGACGCTGGTGACGGCGGGATTCCGCGCCAGCCAATTGAAGGCCGTCTCGTACATGGGATGGCCGTAGTTGTCGGATATGGCACGCAGCTTTTCCGCCGCGTCGAAGTAAATCTTGTAGCGCGCGCCGTTGAGCTTTGGATTGAAGCGGCGCACGTCGCGCCCGGAGAAATTGCCGCCCGCCTTGAACCTGCCGGTGAGGAGGCCTTGCAGGAAGGGGGTGTAAGGGAAGAAGGCTTGGCCTAATTCGATGATCTGCGGGAGCGTCTCCCGCTCGGTGCGGTAAACAAGGTCCAGGGTATGATAGGAGCGCGGGTTGCGCTCGAGCATGTTGTACAGGCCCTGCTGGGAGTCGACCGGGACGATCTCGTCCATCCTGGCGACGGTTTCGGTGTTGAAATTGGTCACCCCCAGATGGCGGATTTTCCCGGCGTCCCTGATCTTCGCTATCGCCTCGAGCGTTTCGGCGATCGGGGTGCTCTGATCGGGCCAGTGGAGCTGATAGATGTCGATGTAGTCGACGCCGAGACGGCGCAGGCTGCCGTCGATCTCACCGAGGATGCTGTCCTTCTTCAGACAATTGTATTCCCGGCCGGTTTCGTCCCAGAGGAGACCGCACTTGCTGGCGATGAGGAAACTCGACCGGTCGCGCCCCTTGAGCGACCTGCCGAGCACCGTTTCGGCGTGGCCCTTGCCGTACACCGGCGCGACGTCGAACAGATTGACCCCGAGGTCCAGCGCTTCGTGAACGACGTTGACGCACTTGTCGTCGTCCGAATGGTCCCAGTAGCCATCGCCGGAAAACGCCCAGCAGCCGAGCCCCACGATGGATATCTTTTCCGCGATTCGCTTGGCCTGTTTGTATTTCATGGTTCACGCTCCTCTCAACGCCCTAGTACATAGTCAATGTTGTAAATTATGTATTATGATCCATATCCTCTACCGTAGAAGTCGACTCGTACCTGAAATTACAAGATTGACTGTGTACTAGTGCATGCGCTTCCGACCTCGCGCGGGAATGTGTCTGCAACTGCCGCCGCCACGATATGGAACCGCTTCCATACGCATGGATAAATCACCTACGGCGATTAGAATCCACAATTTGCAAAAGTTCAATTCCTTAAAAAGTCCACTATGCGGAAACCGCCTGTTTCGCCGGATAAGCCCGTTCGGAACCAAGAAGCGACAATTTCGACGGGCAGACGATGGTTTCGGTCCTTTTGCCCGGGTTCTCGATCTTCGCCAGCAGCAGGCGCATGGCCTCGACGCCCATGCCGATGACGTCGCGGTCGGTGTAGCTGAGGCGGAAACCGAGATCGTTCAGGTTGCCGAGGCGGTCGAAGCTGATGAAGCCCATGTCGTCGGGGATTTTGAAACCCTTTTCGAAGACCGCCTTCAGGAACCCGTAAGCGCTCAGGTTGTTGGCGGCGAAAAAGGCGGTCGGGATGTTTTTGCCGGCGAGCAGTTGCTGGGTGAGCCGGTACGAGGTCGAGGCATCGAAGCGCCCCTTGACGACATGCCGCCGCTCGACGGCGAGGCCGTGATCCGACAGCGCCCGCTCGAAGCCTTTCAGCCGCTCGCGCCCGATGGAAAGCTCGAGGTCGCCGGCGACGATGCCGATGCGGCGGTGTCCGGCGCGGATCAACGCCTGGGTCGCCGCATAGGCGCCGGCGTTGTTGTCGGAGAAGACGCCGTCAAGGTCCAGGCCGTCGAGCGGCCGGTCGAGCACCACCACCGGCACGCGCAGCTTGTCGAGGATCTGCCGGACGGCTTCGCGCTTGCCGGCGGCGGCGTAGTCGATCGCCGGGGTGTAGATCAGCCCCCTGACCTGCTGCTTGTATACGGTGTGGAGCGACCGCAGATCCTTCTCCATGGTGTTGTCGGTGTTGCAGAAGATGAGGGTCAGGTTGTGGTCGTCGACGACGCCGCTTATGCCCTTGAGGATTTCGGCGAAGAACGGGTTGTCCGCCTCGGGGATGATGACGCCGATGGTGTCGCTCGCGCGCCGGGAAAGGTTTCTGGCCATCGCCGACGGCGTGTAGGTGTGCTCGCGGATGACCTTTTCGACCTTGCGCCGCGTCTCCTCGCTGACGTATCCGGTGCGGTTCAACACCCGGGACACGGTCGCCTTGCCGACGCCAGCCAATTGCGCGATATCGTGTATGGTGGTTCGGCTCACCGCAATTCTCCGTGTTTTTATGGAACCGGTTCCCGCGACCATGGTCATGATGATACCGAGCGCTCCTGAAATGTCAAGATGCGAAATCGGAAAAACGGCGCAGCCGGTTTCCGGGATGATGTAGCCGCAAGAAGTGGACTTTTGAAGGAAATCAATCGAACGATTGATTTCCTTCAAAAGTCCACTGTTCGTCGCGTCCGAGTTTTGCCGCCGGCTTCCTTCGTACCCCGCTCGCCGCGACGCACTTGCCTTGGGCTGGCGATTCCGTTTCGCCACGGCTCTGCCGGCGGGAATCCCGCCGTTCCCTCATGGCACGCTACACTTCGGGAAAAGCAAGACGCTTGCGGGCGCAGACCCCGGGAACGACCGCGCGGGTTGCCGCGGCTCTTGAAACGCGGCGATCGCGCTGTATGATTGGATGGAGTGCTCGCCGGCGGCCGGCGGAATCGCGGTTTTGCGCGGAGGGGGAATGGGAAGGCGATCCGGAACGTTTGCCGCCGCCATGCAGTATTGGGGGCTGATGCTCGCCTACGGCCTGCTTGGCTGCGCGCCGCTGTGGTTCGCGAAGCGGCTGGCCCGCGTCCTGGCGGACCTGGTCCGGGTGATCGACTCCCGGCACGCGTTGCGGGTCGAGGCGGCGGCGAAGGATCGCCTCGGCCTCGACGCCGCCGGCGCGAAACGGCTGGCGAAGGAAAATTACCGGCATTACGCCTACACCGCCATGGAAATTCTCCGCCTGGCGCGGATGCCGGACGAAGCGGCGCTGACCAGGATCAGGTTCGGGGACGGCCTCGACGCCGTCCGGTCCGCGAAAAGCGAGGGTAGGGGAATAATGCTCCTGACCGGCCATATGGGCAACTGGGAATGGTGCGGCTTCACCGCCGGCAGGTACCGGCTGGCCGAAGGGGTGGTCGCGCGGCCGCTGAACAACCCGCGGCTGGACGCCTTCCTGCGGCGCATCCGGGAACGCGCCGGGTTCGAGGTGTGGAGCAAGTTCGGCGCGATCCGGCGCCTGTTCAAGACCCTTTCCCGGGGCGGTGGCGCGGGCGCGCTGGTGGACCAGGACGGCGGTCCGCGGGGATTGCCCGGTTTTTTCCTCGGCCGCTCCTGCACCACCATGTCCCTGCCGGTCGAAGTCGCGGTCAAGGCGGGCGCACCACTGGTGGTGGGCGGCGTGTTCCGCGACCGGGAGCCGATGCGTTTCGTGGTCAGGCTGAAGCGGGTGCGGCGGCCCGACCCGGCCGCCGACGCGGAAGCGGAGGTGCGGCGGCTGACGCAGGCGGTCAACGACGATCTAGGCGACTTGATCCGGGAGTTCCCGGAGCAATGGATCTGGACCCACCAGCGCTGGCGTCACGGCCGATCGGAGCGCTAGCATGTGGAAAAGCTTCTCCCTCGCCGCCGGGATCGTTTCCACGGCCGCGCTGCCGTTTTACGGCGGCTGCGAGGGCGTGGACAACGTCCCGGCGGGCGGCTGCGTCGTCGCCGCCAACCATTCGAGCTTCCTCGACGGGCCGCTGCTGGCGCTGGCCTACGCCAGGGAGAAGCTGCGGCCGCTGCACATGATCGCCTACGCGGAGCCGTTTTCCAATTGGCTGACCGGGTGGTTCCTGCGCTCCTCCGGTTGCGTCCCCTTTGTCCGGGGCGACGCCGGCAGCCAGTACGCCATGCTCGAAACCGCCTTGGGGTGGCTCGCCGCCGGAGAAGCGGTCGGCATCTTTCCCGAAGGCCACATCAACCCCCGGCCCGGCCTGAATCGCCCGCGCCGGGGGGCCGCCCTGCTGGCGCTCGAGAGCGGCAAGCCGGCGGTTCCCTGCGCCGTCGTCGGCTCCGGGAACGCGTTGCCGCTCGGTGCGCGCGTTCCCCGTCCCTTCCGCCGGGCGCGCATTCGCTTCGGGCCGCCGGTGCGGTTTTTCGACAAGGAGCTCGCGTACCGGGATTCCCCGGCGGACGAACGAAAGCGGATGATCGAAAACCTGAGTGTCCGGATCATGACCGCCATCGCCCTGCTGGCGGGGCGCGGGTTCGATCCGCGGCGCTTTTTCCGCCGTCCCGGCCGCCGGCGGGCGACGCTGTCATGAACGAGAACGCGCTGCTTTCGCTGCTCCGCGAAACGTTCAGGACCGCCGATCCGTCGGTGCTGGTCGGCAGCGGACCCGACGACTGCGCGCACCTGGCCGCGGACGGGCGGCGGCTGGCCGTAAGCGTGGACGCGCTGGTGGAAAAGGTCCATTTCACGCCGGACGCGGCACCCGGCGACGTGGCGCGGAAGGCGGTCCTGTCGGCGTTGTCGGATTTGGCCGCGTCGGGCTGCCGCGCGCGCTGGGTTCTCGCCGCGCTGGGGTTGCGGCCGGGATTGCCCCCCGGCTGGACCCGGGAGTTCGCCAGCGCCTTCGCCCAGGCCGCGCGGGAGGAGGGGACGGCGGCGGTGGGCGGCGACGCGGTTTCGTCCCCGGGCGGCGTTTTCGTCGCGGTCACCGCCGTCGGCGAACCATTGCCGGGCGGTCCGGTTTTGCGAAGCGGGGCGCGTCCGGGAGACGCGCTGGTGGTCAGCGGAACTCTCGGCGGGTCGCTGCTCGGTGGGCACCTATCGCCCCGCCCCCGTTTTCGGGAAATGCGCCATCTGCTCGAGTTTTCCGGGGTGCGCTTCGGCGACGGCCGCGCCGTTTCTGCGGCGCTGGACATTTCCGACGGCCTGGCCCTCGATCTCTCGCGCCTGTGCCGGGAGAGCGGCGTCGGGGCGGTGGTCCACGAATCCCTGGTTCCGGTGTCGGCGGCGGCGGAAAGAGCGGCGGAGCGGTCCGGGCGGCCGGCGTTGCGGCACGCGTTGTCCGACGGCGAGGACTTCGAACTGTTGCTGGCCGTCGACGCCGGCGCCTTCGAGGAATACGCGCGGCGGCCGCGTCCCGGACTTGCCGCCTTGACCCGGATCGGGGAGATCGTCCGCGACGCGGGCTGCGTCCTGGTCCGCCGGTCGGGCGAACTTGAGCCGCTGGCGGCGGAAGGATTCGAACATACATGGTGAACCGGGCCGGTCTCGACCACGTGGGTTCCTTGACAACAGGCGACGCCGCGGCCACGCGGGAGGCTGCCCGCCGGCTCGGGGAGTTGTGCGCGGGCGGCGAGGCGATCCTGCTCGCCGGCGACCTCGGCGCCGGGAAAACCTGCTTCGCCCAGGGTCTGGCGCAAGGGCTCGGCGTCGACGCCGCTGTGGCGGTGACCAGCCCCACCTTCACCCTGCACGCCGAATATCCGGGCCGGCTGACGTTCAACCACGCCGACCTGTACCGGTTGCGGGCGGCGGGCGAATTGGACGCCGTCGGCGTGCCCGAGCTGCTGTACGCTCCGGGCGCGGTCCTGGCGGTGGAATGGCCCGGGCTGTTGCTGGAGCAGGCGGGCGGCGAGGCACTGCTGGTGGAGCTGGAGCACGCCGGCGGGGACGGGCGGCGGCTGACGATCAGGGCCGCCGGCACCGGCCATCGCAAGCTGGCTGCGGCCTGGCTGGCCCGGGTCGCGGACGGCGCCGGATCCGGCGTCTGACGCCCGTCGGCCGCCGCCGCGCCCGGCCGCGAACCTTTTCGCGGCGTTTTTGGGTAAAAGAGGGGCGCCGCAGGGTTAAGTCATGATTTTTTTCTTGTGCTGGCAGCGCAATTTGTGATGAGATTGCGGTTTTGATTTTTGCACCGTGGCGATTGGCGGTTTAATCGCCACGGTGCAAAACTTCAGTTTGGAAGACGCCTGCGCCTTTTCGCGCCGCATTCCGCGACGCGGCGGCGACCGGCCGGCGGGGATGACGGCGATGGGCAAACTGCTGGATCTGCTTCTGGAAAAACGCCTGGTCCTGTCGGACGGCGCCATGGGGACCATGCTTCAGGAAAAGGGATTGAAGCCGGGGGAGTGTCCGGAACTGTGGAATCTGGAGCATCCCGAACTGGTCGGGGAGATTTCGCGCGCCTATGTCGAAGCGGGGTCGGAAATGGTCATGACCAACACCTTCGGCGGCTCGAGATACAAGCTGGCCAGGTACGAACTCGGCGGCAAGGTCGCGGCGATCAACGCCGCCGGCGTTCGCCTGGCCCGGTCGGCCGCCGCCGGACGGGCCCTGGTCGCGTTCTCGCTGGGGCCGAGCGGGGAGTTTCTCGAACCTTACGGCGAGCGTACGGAAGAGGATCTGGCCGGAGCGTTCCGCGAGCAGATCGGAGCCGCCGTCGCCGCCGGGGCGGACGTTGTTTGCGTCGAGACCATGACCGCGATCGAGGAGGCGGCCCTGGCCGTTCGTTGCGCCAGGGAGGTCGCGCCCGGCGTCGACATCGTCGCCACCATGACTTTCGATCCCGGCCCGGAGGGGTTCCACACCATGATGGGCGTCGACGTGAGGCGGGCGGCGCGCGAATTGACCGCCGCCGGCGCCGACGTGCTGGGCGCGAATTGCGGCAACGGCATGGAACAGATGACCCGGGTAATCGGCGATTTCCGTAAGGCGACCGGGAAGCCGCTCGCCGCGCACGTGAACGCCGGCGTTCCCGAACTGGTCGCCGGCAGGACCGTGTTCGGCGAAAGCCCCGAATCGCTCGCGGCCGGAGTCGCGGGTTTGGCGGCGGCCGGCGCCGCGGTCATCGGCGGCTGTTGCGGTACGACGCCGGCGCACATCCGGGCCATGGGCCGGGAACTCGACGGCTTGCGGCGGCCGCCGGGGGGGATGCGGCCATGAACGAGAGCCTGGCGCATATCGACCAGCGGCTGGGCCATGTCGCCGTGGACATGGGACTGATGAATCCGCTCCAGGTGGAGGAGGCCCGCCGGGAGATGCTCCGCGCCCGCGCGGAAGGCGGCGGCCCGGACGATTCGCTCGGCGCGGCGGCGGTCCGCCTGGGCTTCATCGACAACGGCCAGCTCGGGGAACTGCGGGCGGAGGAATTGCGGCGCCGGCGGTTGATAACCGGGTACGAGATCGTCGATCGCATCGGCTCCGGGACGATCGCGACGGTGTACCGCGCGGTTCAGGTCGCCATGGACCGGGAAGTGGCGCTGAAAATCCTCCATCCCCGCCTGGCGACCGATCCGGTGTTCGTCAACGCCTATATCGCCGAGGCGCGGGCGGTGTCGCGGTTCCACCATCCGCACATCGTCCAGGGCATCGACGTCGGCGAGTCGAACGGATTCTATTATTTCGCCCATGAATACCTTTCGGGCGGTAGTCTCGGTTCGCAACTGGCCAGGCACGGACCGTTGAGCGAGAACCAGGCGTTGCTCCATCTGCGGCAGACGGTATCGGGATTGCGCCACGCCTGGGAGGCCGCCGTTTTCCACGGCGATCTCAATCCCGGCAATTTGCTGCTCGACGCGCAGGGAGACGTGAAGCTCGCGAACCTCGGCGTCCCCAGGGTGGCGAGACCGAAGGAGGCGCAGGTCGGCCTCCGGCCCGGTTTTGTGCGCTGCGGCCCCGAATACGCGGCCCCGGAGCAGCTTGCCCAGCCGGAGCTGGTGAACGCCGCCACCGACATCTACAGTCTCGGGGCGTCGTTCTACCATCTTTCCTTCGGCGTTCCGCCCTTCGATCCCGGCGACGTCGAGGACGGGAACGCGGTGATCCGGTTCCGGGAGAGCCGTCCCGTTCCCCCGTTCGCGCCGGAAGCGGTTTCGCGCTTCTCGCCCAAATTCGTGAACCTGATTCGGGACATGCTGGAGCTTGACCCGGCGCGGCGCCCCCGGAATCCGGACGAGCTTTCCCAGCGCCTCGAGAAATTCCACCTCGCCGGCGCCGGGGAATGGAGCGGCCTCGTCCGCCAGGCCGGACCGGTCGCCGCCACCGGGAAAGCCCGGTCGGCGCGTTCCTTCGCCGCCGTTCCGGCGCCTTCCCCGGAGTCGGTGCGCGGCATTTCCCTGGTCAGACGGAAAAAGAGCGCCCGGTCCGGGTTCGGCGGATGGCTTTGGGTCGGGATCGCGTTTCTGTCGCTTGCCGTTCTCCTGCTTCTTTACCGTTTCCTTGGAATCGCCGATTGAACATGAACGCCTATCGCATAGTCGCGCTGCTGGTTTTCCTCGTCGCCGCCGCCGCGCTGTTCGTCAGGTACGTTTATTTGGCCGTCGACCGGGAATTCCGCAACCTGGCGCGGGCGGAAAACGACGCCGCCTATCGCGGGGAGGAGATCGCCGGAATCGATAAGCTCCTCGCGGCAAGGACGCCCATCCCGGACGGCGGCCCCGCACTGGCCAGGCCCTCCCCGGGCGGGTGGCGCCTGCTGCCTCCGGCGTTCATGGCGCTGGGGGTTCTGCTGCTCTGGGGAAGCGCGTTTTCCCCCCCCGGCGAAAGCGCGGTCTGGGCGTGGGGCGGAGTAATGCTCGCCGTCCCGTCGGCGGCGGCGATGCTTTTCGCCTTGCGCGGGCGCGCCCGGGAACGCGGCGCCAGGCTCCTCCGCTACCGGGCGGATCTGCGCAGGCTGGATGGGGATATGGCGGGAGCGGCGGCCGACCTGCGGCAACTGCTGGCGCTAACCCCCTGGGACGACGCGGCGTGGGCGGAGTACGCCGACGATCTAGCCGGCGCCGGACGCTTCGGGGAAGCCCGCGAAGCCGTCGGCAAGGCGCTGGCGCTGGATCCGGGCTATGAGGATTACCATTGCCAGTCCATATCGCTGGCGTTGCGGATGCGGCGGCCGGAGTTGGCGAAGGAGGACTTTTCCGCATGGGAGGCGCCGATTCCGCCGGGAGACGGCGCCCGGGGAGCGAGAAGGCTGGCCTATTCCGCCGCGTTGGCCTGGGCCGACGGTAACGCCGACGCGGCGCGGCGAAGCGCCGCGGACGCGATCGACCTCGACCAGGACGCCTTTTGGGTGGCCGTGGATCTCGATCCGGCCCTGCACGCGCTTCGCGATCTGCTGGATGCGCGACCGGTTCGCGGAAAGCGCTGAGCGCCCTTCCGCCGGCCGGACGCAGCCGTTCTTGACCTCCGCGCCGCAAACGCCATAATGAAACCGGTTCGCAAAACTTCAAATCTGCCGCGCGTGCATTGCGCGCCAGGCAGGATGCGGCGTTTTCGTGGAGGTGCGAAGTGGCGATTCTTCCCATTCGACGCTATCCGGATCCGGTGCTGCGCGCCACGGCCGCGCCGGTGGAAATCATAAACGACGACCTCAGGCGGCTGGCCGCCGACATGATCGAGACGATGTGGGAAGCCGACGGCGTCGGCCTCGCCGCTCCCCAGGTGGGCGTCGGGCGGCGGCTGGTGGTCGTCGACCTCGATCCCGGAAACCACGACCCGCGGGTGCTGGTCAATCCGGTGATCGTCAAGCGCTCGCGGAAAAAGGAAACGCTCGACGAGGGCTGCCTCAGCTTCCCCGGTCTGCGGAGCAAGGTCAGGCGCGCCTTTGGCGTCTCCTGCGCGGCGCAGAACCTCGACGGCGACATCGTCGAATACCGGGTGGAAGGCCTCCCCGCCCGCGCGATCCAGCACGAGCTCGACCATCTCGACGGCATGCTGTTCGTCGACAAGGTCGGGCCTTCGGACCGCATCACGCTCAGGGAAGGGCTCGAGGAGTTCGAGAAGGAATTCGCATTCGCCAGGGAAGCGTCGTCCGGCGGCTGATTCCGGAAAGGCTCGCATGGAGTTGTTGGCGCCGGCCGGGGATTTCGCCGCCCTCGAGGCCGCCGTCGCCGCGGGGGCGGACGCGGTATACCTCGGCCTGTCGTTGCTCAACGCCCGCCGCAGCGCCCGGAATTTCACCCCCCGCGAGCTCGAACGCGCGGTGGAAACGGCGGCGGCGAGGAAAGTCAAGGTTTATCTCACCCTCAATATCGACGTGTCGCGCCGGGAGGTCGGCGCCGCCGCCCGCATCCTGACCCTGGCCCGCGACGCCGGGGTGGCGGCGGTGATCGTCCGCGATCCGGGAACCGTCCGGTTGTGGGGAATTCTGGCCGACTTGTCCTCCCGCAGCGGAATTCCCCGCCCGGCCCTCCATTTCAGCACCCAGGCCGCCGTCACCAACCCCGAGGCCGCGCGCATGGCGGCGGAACTCGGGGCGAGCCGCGTGATCCTCGCGCGCGAGTTGACGCTCCCCGAAATCAGGCGGGTCAAGGAGCGGTCCGGACTCGAGATCGAGGTCTTCGCCCAGGGCGCGCTGTGCTACTCGATTTCCGGCCGCTGCCTCATGTCGTCGTGGGGCGGCGGGCGAAGCGGCAACCGGGGGTTGTGCACCAGCCCGTGCCGCGCGCCGTGGTCGATCGACGGCGAGGCGGTGGGCACCGTCATGTCCATGCGCGACCTGGCCGTCGTCGACCGGTTGCGCGAGCTTCGCGACGCCGGGGTCGACGCGCTCAAGATCGAAGGGAGGCTGAAAAAACCCGAATGGGTGGCCGAGGCGGTCGCGCTGTACCGCGAGGCGCTTGGCCCCAGGCGGACCGGCGGGGATGCCGCCGAAAAGGCGATGCCCGGCGTAGACATCGGTGACGCGTTGCGCCGCGCGGAAAAACTCGCCGCTTACGCCGGACGGGAAATCACGCCCGGCTTCATCTCCGGCGTCTTTTCCGGCCTCACCGGGATCGCCGCGCGAAAGTCCCGCGACGCGGCGCGGTCGGCGCTTGACGAATTGTTCGCGGACCGGGAGGCCGAAAAGCCGGCCCGGACGAAGCGCCCGGCCCCCGGCGGCGGAGACGCGGGTTACACGCTTGAAATGACCGTCGGCGACAAGGGCGTTTTCTGCCGCGCCTCCTATCGCGGAGCGACCGGGGAGCGGCGCCTCCCCAAAAGCGTCATTCGCCGCGAGAGGAAGGCGCTGTCGATCGCCGACCTCTTTGCCGGGCTTAGGAACGCGCCGATAAACGGCGTCCCCCTTGCCGCCGCGTCGGCCAACGCCCCCGGGTTCATGCTGCCGCCGCGAAACGTCAAGGCGGTGCGCTCGCTGCTCGGCTCGTTCCTCTCCCGCGCCGGCGGGAACGGCGGTGACGGCGACGCGGTGATGCGCACCCCCCTGCCCGACGCGTTGCGCCGGGCGGTCAAGGCCGGTCCCGCCCACCGCGACAACCGGCGTTCGCTGGGCGAACGCCCCAACCAGGTGCGTCTTGCCGCCCAGCAGCTCGCGCCCGCTCTGGCCCGGCTCTTCCGCGAGGCGGAGGCGGTGGTGACGGTGTCCTCGCTCGACGACCTGGAACTCGTCAGCCGCCATCTCGATCCGGGCGCCGTCACCCTGGCTTTTCCGACCGTGTTCTTTCCCTTCGAAAGCCGAAAGGTCGCCCGCCTCGCCGAAGCCTGCCGCGACCGCTCCTTCCGCATCGAGGCGAACGACTGGGGCGCGGTGTGGCTGGCACGGCGGCATGGCCTGACCTTCACGACCGGTCCCGGCCTCGCCGTGCTCAACCATGTCGCGGCCGACCTTCTGCGGGACCTGGGCGCGGAAGCGGTGACCGTTTCCCTCGAGGCCGACCGCCGCCAGATGGAGGAACTGACCGCCGCGTCCCGGGTTCCGCTTACCCTGGTCGTCTATGCCCGGCCGCCGCTGGCCTATACCCGGGTCGCCGTCGCCGAGTCGCTTCCGGGGCGGGCGGAGGGCGAAACGGGGACGAGCTGGGCGGACCGGCGCGGCATACGGCTTTCGCCGCTAACCGGCAGTTCCATCACCGAATTCCGCGCGCTCTCGTCGTTCAGCCTCGCGGGAATCCATAACCGCGCCATCAAGGCGGCGAATCTCGCCGTCTATCTGGTCGGCGAGGCGTCGCCGCTGGCGGCGTGGTCGGAGTTCAGCGCCCCCACCGGAGATCTGTTCCGCTTCAATTACGACCGGGGGCTGAAATGACGGCGCCGCCGTTCCGTTACGGCGCGGACCTGAAGCGGCTGCTGGCGGAAATCACCGCCGCGCACCGCCGGCGGGACGACCGCTTGACCGCCGGGCTATTGACCAGGGCAATCGCCCTCGCTCCCGACCGCCTCGATCTCCGGCTCGACCTTGCCGGGCGTTTCGTCTATCGCGCCGAAATTCCCCGCGCGTTGGAGGAATTCCGGGCCGTTCTCGCCCTCGCGCCGAACGATGTCGCGACCCTGACCTGCGCCGCGCATTGGGCGCGCCATCTTGGTCTCGCCAGCGAATCGGCCGCCTTGGCGGAACGCCTTCGCGCGCTTCGCCCGTCGCGGGCGGCCGATCTCCGCCGCATCTGGGACGCCATCGACGCCGACGGGCGCATGTCGGTTTCCGACTCCCTTCCCGAATACCCCGGCGACGGCGACGGGTTGGTTGTCGTCGTCCTCGGCTACGCGCTCGCGGAAGACGGCTCGATGCGACCGCCCATGTACGACCGGTTGCGAAAAACCCGGGACGCCGCCGTCCGCTATCCGTCGTCGCGGATCGTCGTCAGCGGCGGCGCGCCCCGGGCCGGTCGCGTGGAAGCGGTGGAAATGCGGAAGTGGCTGGCCGCGAACGGCGTGGACGAGGCGCGGATTCACGAGGAGGGCTGGTCGCGGGACCTGGTCGAAAACCTGCTCTACTCGCGGAATATTCTGGAGCGGCTCGCCGCGCGCCGCGCGCTGGTCGTAACCTCGGCGATCAATGCCCGCCGGGCGCGGGTCGCGCTTTCGGTGTTGCGCTGGTCGGCCGGTTCGGCGTGGGATTTCGACGTCGTCGGGGCTGCCGGCGACCGGTCGGAGCGAAACGACGCCGGGACGTCGAAAATCAAGGTCTATCGCGACGCGCTGCGCGTTTACGGCATTCCGTTGCCGCTTTCCCCGCCGGGACTCCGCGCGCGGTGACCGCGCTTCCCGCCGTTCGCCGGCGCCGGCCCTATTTCTCGCAGCGGTAAACGATGGCGGGCGGCAGGTTTTCCCAAATGATTTCGCTCTTCCCGCAGGCGGAGAAATACTTTCCGAGATTCTTCCCGAACCGCCTCCCGGACGGCAGGACCAGCCCCTGGAGATAGGCGAAGGTGACGAACACGCCGCCCTTGGGCATGATATCCGCCATGGCGGAGAGGATCCGGTTTTGCAGCTCGTCCGGGAATACGGCCCAGGGGAGGCCGGAGATCACCCGGTCGACGCGGCCGACCCCCTCGAGCCGGGCGTACTCGGCGATGTTCGACGCGCAGCCGATATGGACGGGCGCCCCGGGAAAGTCCCGCTTCAGCCGTGCGGCGAAATCGGGATTGATTTCGACGCAGAAGAATTTCTGGCCGGGTTGCAGGTTCCCGAGAATGACGCGGGTGAACGCTCCCGTTCCGGGGCCGTATTCGGCGATCACCGAATCTGGTTCCGGGGCGGCGAGTTCGTACATGCGCCTGGCCAGCTTCCGGGAACTTGGCATGACCGCCCCGGTCTTGCCCGGATCCTTGAACATTTGTTTGAGAAACATCCTGGTTTGGCCGCGCGCCACGTCATTCTCCCGGAAAAGCGCCGGCCGCGTACCGCGTCGGGTCGGGCAGGCCTTGCGCAAGGAATCCGTCCCTCCGCAGGCGGCAGGAAGCGCAGGCGCCGCAGGCGCGGCCTTCCGCGTCCGGGTCGTAGCAGGAGACGGTGAGCGAGTAGTCGACGCCGAGGGAAATCCCGAGGCGGATGATTTCCGCCTTGCCGAGATCCTGGAGCGGCGCCCGGATGGCGATCGGATCGCCTTCGACGCCGCGCCGGGTGGCGAGGTCCGCCATTTTCTGAAATGCGGCGATGTACTCCGGACGGCAGTCGGGGTAGCCCGAATAATCCACCGAATTCGCCCCGATGAGAACCGCGTCCGCGGCGAGCGATTCGGCGACCGCCAGCCCGTAGGCGAGAAACACGGTATTGCGCGCCGGAACGTAGGTGACCGGGATGCCCTCGGTTTCGCCGCCCCTGGGCACCGCCATGGCGCCGGTCAGGGCGGAGCCGGCGAAAGCGCCCGGATCGAGGCGGATGATCCGGCGGTCGCGCACGCCGAGGGCGGCGGCGACGCGCCCGGCGGCGTCCAGCTCGGACCGGGCGCGTTGTCCGTAGGCGAAGGACAGGGCGGTTGCCGCATACCCCTCCTTCAGCGCAACCGCCAGGCAGGTGGCGGAGTCGAGGCCGCCCGATAACAGCACGACCGCCCGTTGGGTCCGCCTCATGTTCCGCTTTCGTTCCTGCCCGGCGTTTTTTCCGCCACCGCGTAGGCGATGGCCGCATCGCGGGAATGCGACAGGCTGACCAGGATCCGCCCGACCCCGAGCTCCCGCGCCTGTCCGGCGGTCGACCCGTGCAGGCGGATCTCCGGGCGGCCGCTTTCGGCGCGGACGATCTCGATGCCGGTGAAGGCGACGCGGTTCGTCCAGCCGGTGCCCAGCGCCTTCATCACCGCTTCCTTGGCGGCGAAGCGCGCCGCCAGGCATTGGTCGGCGTTCATGCGCGACCGGCAGTATTCCGCCTCCCGGTCGGTGAATACGATCCGGAAAAAGCGGTCGCCGTGCTTCTCGCGCAAGGCCGCGATGCGGGAAATCTCGACGATGTCGGCGCCTATTCCGTGCACTTCGGTCATGGTCCGCCCCGGCATGGAAAAGCATTTGAAAAACCCCGCCGGCAGGGGCGGGGATGCGGGTTCGAACGCCGTCCCCGGTCAGGATTCCAGGGCCTTGCGCAGCTTCATCTGGCCGCGCGCCGACTTCTTGACCTTGCCGGCCGAAAGGCAGTCGGTGCAGACGCGGATGCGCTTGGGCGTCCCGTTGACGTCGGCGCGGACGGTCTGGAGGTTAGGCTTGAAGGAGCGCCCGGTCTTGCCGGAAATCTTCGCGCCCGAACCGCCCTTGGCCTTGGCGGCGCCGCGCCTGGCGTACTTGATTCCAAAAGTCGTTTTCTTGCCGCACACCGTACATTCGTTGGCCATGATGCCGATCTCCCGATGCCGCTCGCGACGCGCCGGAACGCGGGTTCCGGGTTGGGTGTTTCCGTCGGGCGCCGCCGTGAAAAAAACAACCCGTTGATCCGTAAACAGTAACATCTTTGGTGGAAATCGGGCGGCGGTTGGCCCGATTTCCTCCAAAACTCCACTTTATGCCAGTTCAACGCCGCGCTGTCAACGGAAAAGCCCCGACTGCGCGATCCGGCATTCAACGGCGGCAGTTACCGCCTTGGGCCGCGATCCCGGCCGCCGGAGGGGGAGGGGCGGCGCGGCTGGACGGTGTAGGTTTCGCCCCGCTCCTCCATGACCACCGCCTTGCGGGACAGGCGCACCTTGCCGGCCGGATCGATCTCGATCACCTTGACCTTGAGGATGTCGCCCTTCCTGCAGAAGCGTTCCGTCGATTCGACGCGCTTGTCGTCGAGTTCGGAGATGTGGCACATGCCCTCGACGCCGGGGAGGATCTCGACGAACACGCCGAAATCGCGGACATCCGCGACCCTGCCCTCGTAAACCTTGCCGAGCTCGGGAACCTCGATCAGGCCCTCGACCTTCCTGATCGCCTTGGCGAGCGATTCGGCGTCCGGAGCGCAGATGGAGACGATGCCGACGCCGGTGGAATCGTCCACCTCGACCTGCACGCCGCATTCCTCCTGGATGCCGCGAATGGTCTTGCCGCCGGGGCCGATGATTTTGCCGACCATATCCTGGGGTATCCGGAGGTTGTGCAGGCGCGGCGCGCGGGGGTTGATTTCCGGACGCGGCTCCCGGATGCATTTTTCGATTTCGTCGAGGATGTGCAGCCTGCCGTCGCGGGCCTGGGCCAGCGCCCGGCGCATGGTGTCGGGGGAGAGGCCTTTGATCTTGATGTCCATCTGGAGGGCGGTGACGCCGTCGCGGGTGCCGCAGACCTTGAAGTCCATGTCGCCGTAATGGTCCTCGTCGCCGAGGATGTCGGTGATGATCGTGGGCGCCCGGCCCTCGTCCTGGATCAGACCCATGGCGATGCCGGCGACCGGCTTCCTGATCGGGACGCCCGCGTCCATGAGGGCGAGCGTCGCGCCGCACACCGTCGCCATGGACGACGAGCCGTTCATTTCCAGCACCTCGGACACGGCGCGGACGGCGTACGGAAAGCCCCCGTCGTGGGGCATGACCGATTCGAGCGCCCGCTGGGCGAGCATGCCGTGGCCGATTTCCCGGCGGCCGGGGCCGCGCGGCATCTTGGCCTCGCCGACCGAAAAACCGGGGGCGTTGTAATGGAGGTACCACATTTCCTCGTAGGGATCGCGCAGGCCGTCGACTTCCTGGGCGTCGGAGGACGAGCCGAGGGTGACGGCGACGAGAACCTGGGTCTCGCCGCGGGTGAACAGGGCCGAGCCGTGGGTGCGGGGCAGGACGTTCACCCGGCAGTCGATCGGGCGGACGGTGAAATTGTCCCGGCCGTCCACGCGGGTGTTCCGGCGGATCAGGTCGCGGATGACCTCGGTTTTCACCATCGAGACCGCTTCCCCGACCTCGGCGGCGTCGGGGCCCTCGGCCGCGTCGTCCGCGGCGACGGCGAACCGCTCGACGATTTCGTCCGCCAATTTGGCAGCGGCCTCGCGACGGCCGAATTTTCCGGGCGTGCACAGGGCTTCGGCCATGCGCTCGCCGATCGCGGTCCGGACCGCGTCCAGGCAGGACGGCGGGGCGGGCGGTTCGACCGCGATCTTTTCGGTCTTTCCGGCCTTTTCGACCAACTCGTTGATCATGGACGCGATTTCCCTGACCACGGAATGCCCCAGTTCCAGCGCCTCAAGCATCTTGTCCTCGGCGATGCCGTTCGCGCCGGCCTCGACCATGGTGATGGATTCGGCGGTGCCGGCGAGAACCAGTTTCAGCATGGATTGCTTGTCCTGCCGGTGGGTGGGGTTGACCACGAACCCGCCGTCGACCATTCCGACGCGGACCGCGCCGATAGGTCCTTCGAAGGGCAGCGTCGAGAGGGAAAGGGCGGCCGAGGCGCCGATGATGGAAAGAATGTCCGGGTCGTTTTCCATGTCGGAGGAGAGGACTATCGATTGAACGAGGACTTCGTCGTAAAAGCCCTTCGGGAACAGCGGACGGATGGGGCGGTCGGCCAGGCGCATGGTGAGGATTTCCTTGGCGCTCGGGGCTTTTTCACGCTTGAAAAAACCGCCCGGGAATTTTCCCGCCGCATACGCCTTTTCGCGGTAGTCGACCATGAGCGGAAAGAAGTCCTGGCCGGGCAGACGCGGCGGGGCGGTGGTGACGGCGGACAGCACGACCGTGTCCGCGTAGCGGATGACGGCGGAACCGGCGGCCTGTTTGGCAAGAAGGCCGGTTGAAATGCTAAGCGTTCGACCGCCTATGACGCGTTCGACCGCATATTCGGTTGAATTCGGATTCATGGGGGCGATTCTCCGGAAAAGGGCAGGGCCGCGCGGCGAAAAACCGGCCGGCGCGCGACGGAAGGCTGAAACCGCGGCCAAGCCGCTCCGGCGGGTCCGGGCCGGGCGGCGTACGGGAGACGGGCGGCGCTATTCCTTGGCGCGGATTTTCAGCTTGTGGATGATGGCGCGATAGCTTTCGAGGCTGGTTTCGCGCAGATATTTGAGCAGCCGGTTCCTGCGGTTGACCATCATCAAAAGTCCGCGCCGGGAGTGATTGTCCCTTTTGTGGCTTTTGAGATGTTCGGTGAGGGAGTTGATGCGTTCGGAGAGAATGGCCACTTGCACTTCGTGGCTGCCGGTGTCGTTCTCCCGGACGCCATACTCCTTGATGAGTTCTGACTTCCGTTCCCTGGTCATTGCCATGATCATTTACCTTTCGTCTATTTTCCACCTGTTTTTGGTTTCAGTCGTTTCGTCCGGGAATTCCGGGCGATCCGGTTCCCGGCGTCAAGGAGGGCGAAAAAAAGCGAAAAAAATCGGCAGCCGAAGCAGCCGAGGCAGTTCCAGCCCAACTCAAGCATTCAAACGTCCCAATTATAAAAGTGTGAAAACATTTGTCAAGTTCAACTCTCTTCCGCGGTTGGAAAAGGATTGACAGCCGCGCCATATTCAGGTTTATTTTTGGTTCGAAAGTCCGCCGCAAATCATACCATAAGGATGGCGAAACGCCCGGTTTGTTCCATGAGCGAAGAGCAGGGGATCAAATACCTATGGTTACACTCAAGGAAGTAGCCGCCGCCGCGGATGTCAGCACCGTCACCGCTTCCAGCGTCCTTTCCGGCGTCAACCGGGTGCGAGTTGCCGCGACGACGGCCGAGCGCATTCGCCGCGTCGCGAAAAGCATGAATTACGTTCCGCTCGCCGCCGCCCGGGGCTTGCGCACCGGCAAGACGCGGATCATAGCGTTCGTCGTCTCGGGCATGTCGCATCACCATTGGGACGACGCATGGCATGAAGCCCTCAAGGGCGTCTCCGACCTCATGTGGGAGCGCGAGGAGCGTCTCATGCTGGTCATGCCCCGAAACAGCGATCACGAACTGGAAATCATCCGGCAAATGGCTTTCGGCCGTCAGGTCGACGGATTCATTCTCCAGGAGGGGGGAGGGGTGAACCGCGAACGCCTGGAGATACTCAACCAGTCCGGGCGCCCGTTCGTCATGATGGGCGGGTTGCCGCGCGACGACATCAACTGCGTCGTATTCGACATGGAAGCCTTCGCCGGCACCGCTATCGGGGAGGTCGGGGAGGATTGCGGATCGGTGCTCTTGATTATGCCCAAAAACGGGCGCAACCATATCTACAACAGCTTTCAGGCCAAGTTCAAGGAATGGGCCGAGGCGCGCGATTGCGTATGCACGACCTGGGACGGGGCGTTTATCCCCGAATCCTCCTGGCTGGCGGAAAAACAGCGGGAAGGCGGCGGCAAGCGGCTGGCGGTGTTGTTGTTGCGCAGCCTGCTTCCGGAGATGATTCAAGCGCTTGACGATGCCGGCATCCCGACCGGAAACGGCTCCCGGATCGTGTTTGTGACCAACGGCGAGGAAGTGCTTATGCCGCCTCCCGGCCTGACCGTGCTGCAGTTCGACAATTACACCCTTGGCCGGCGCTCGGCGCAGCTGCTTATGCAGCTGGTTGACGCCGACGACTCCACGGCGACGCATAAAAGCATCGTCATACCCGCGACGCCGGAAACGTGAAATCAACGCCTTGACCTCACATCGGCTTGACGATCCTGGCATTTGCGCCCAAGCTCCGGAATCTTGCGACAAGGGTCCGGGCTTCGTCAAGGGCGATGCTTTTCGCCACGCACAGGCTTCTGGACGACGCCAGTTCACGCGCCTCCCCTTCATCAATCCCCATGACGTCGGAGAGCATTTTCACGGTTTGCGGATCCCGCGTCCTTGAAAGCACCACCGCGTACAGGCCCTGCTTCATGAACGCGGCAAGCCCGCCCGTTCCGGCCGGCGCCGCGGCCGGCTCGGCGGCGCTTTCCCCGCGTTTGTCGCGAATTCCCGTCTCCGTCCCCGCCCCGGCCGTCGCGTCGCCCCGATCGGCCTGCGTCCCGGAAGCGGATTGCGGGAAAAAGTTTTGCCGCGCCTCGATCCAAAAACCGCTGTCGCCGGCCTGCAGGGAGCGCAGCGAAGCGAGGTCCGCCGCTCCTTCCACGAGCGGCTTGAAGCCGGAAAAGAGCGGATCCTTGTCGCTCGCGACGCTGGCCGGGTTCGGAATCATCACCGTTTTGCCGGGCATCCCCGACAATCCTATTCCGAGGCCGCCATCCGGATCGAACGTCACCTTGAGCAATCTGCCGCATGCGGGACAAGCCGTGACGCTGTGCTCCGGCAAACGGCCGAAATCCCCGAGATCGCGGCCATGGATTTTAGGCGGCGTGGGCCACTCCAGCTTGCCGGCATCGGTCGAGACCCCCTCTTTGGCGACTCGAAGGCGCACGCCGTCGGGAAGAGCGGCGGAAAGTTCCTTCAGCATGCCGGCGGCTTGGCGTTCGGCGAGTCCGGACAGGAGCGCCAAGGGCGCCGCGGCGACGATTCTGCGGGTCGCCGCGGGCGGAAGCGAAAAACAGCCGGACAGGAAAAGCGCCGCCGCGGATCGGCGCTCGCCGTCCACCGTTTCGAGGATAATTTCATAAAGCTCGCCGTCGGCCATGACGAATCCCTTAAAACCCGCCATGATACGCATCTTTCGGGGAGCGGCAAGGCAATCCTTGCGGGGATGCGCGGAAACGCTATAAGTCGACTTTTAAAGGAAATCGGGCCAACCGCCGCCCGATTTCCTTTAAAGATTCAGCCGCTTTCTTTTCAATGGGTTGTTTTTCGTCAACTCGACCCTGGCCGGCGACATTGCAAAAAAACGGTTCTGAAACGAACGCCCTGAAACTTTGAAGGAAATCAATCGGCGGTTCGATTGATTTCCTTCAAAAGT
>JAISXA010000174.1 GCA_031270685.1 Planctomycetota bacterium | reverse complement strand
AATCTCAGCTACAAGGACGCCGGCGTCGACATCGACGTCGCCAACGCGCTCGAGGACGGTTATATGCGCCTAGTCAAGTCCACCTTCAATCCGGGCGTCATCCGCAACGACGGCGGCTTCGGCGGCCTGTTCCGGCTTCAGGGCGCGCCGGGTCTTTTCGCGCGCCGCTGGCGCGATCCGGTGCTGGTCTCCGGCGCCGACGGCGTCGGCACCAAGCTGAAGATCGCCTTCATGCTCGACAAGCACGATACGGTCGGCATCGACCTGGTGGCGATGAGCGTCAACGACATCCTCGTCCAGGGCGCGGAGCCGATGTTCTTCCTGGATTACATCGGCGCCGGCAAGGCGGACCGGCGGGTGCTGCTGGAGGTGGTGAAGGGCGTGGCGGACGGTTGCCGGCAGGCCGGCTGCGCGCTTCTGGGTGGCGAGACGGCGGAACTCCCCGGCTTTTACGCGGACGGCGAGTACGATCTCGCCGGCTTCGCGGTGGGCGTCGTGGAGCGCAAGCGGCTGATCGACGGCTCGGGCGTCGAACCGGGCGACGTCGTCATCGGCCTGCCCTCGTCCGGCTTGCACTCGAACGGGTATTCCCTCGCCCGCAAGGCGCTCCTCGAAGCCGGGGGTCTGAAGCTGTCCGAGAAGATCGCCGAACTCGGCGGAAAGACGTTGGGCGAGGAATTGCTGCGCCCGACCCGAATCTATGTGAAGCCGGTGCTCTCCGCCTTCATGGCGTACAAGGTCAAGCGCCCCATCCGCGCGCTCGCCCACATTACCGGCGGCGGGCTGGTGGAAAACGTTCCCCGCGTCCTTCCGAAGAAATGCGCCGCCGAACTCGACCCGGGCTCGTGGGAGGCGCCGCCGATCTTCAAATTGATAAGGGAGTCCGGCAACGTCGAGGAAAACGAAATGTTCCGGGTCTTCAACATGGGCATCGGCATGGTGCTGGTGACCACGCCGCCTTCCGTGGAGACGGTGCTCGCGCGGCTCGGGCGCGCCGGTTGCCGCGGCAGGGTCATCGGGAAAATCATCCCCGGCAAACGCGAGGTGAAATTCGCTTAGATCGTTTCGCAAAAACCGCCCGGATCGAGCCCGGGCGGTTTTGCGCGTTCGAGCTGTCCGCTACCGAACGCTCAGGCGGGGCCGATGGCGCTGACCGGGCATTCGCCGACGCAGGCGCCGCAGTCGATGCAGGTGTCCGCATCGACGGCGTAGATCGGGCTGCCTTCGCTGATGGCGCTGACCGGGCAGACATCCTTGCAGGCGCCGCAAGCTTGGCAGGCGTCGGAAATAACATGTGCCATTTTTCTCTCCTCGTGTGCTGTACTCCGACCTACAAAAACGCATAACACGTTGCCAACGCAAAGTTTATGCTATAAAACAAATGCGCTTTCCTTTCAACTGGAAGAATACCCGCACTCCGGGGGATTGCAACCAAAATCCATAAAAGTACACGTTCCAGCGCCGTTTTTTTTTGCAACGTCGCCGGTTTTGGGCGAGTTGACGAAAAGTGGACTGCCGAAGACGAGTTTGAAATTCGAATAAATTATATCTTGACAAATACTATCGAATTTATATTATTACTTATATTATGGACTTGATGGATTTAATCGGCAATACGCCTCTCATTGAATTGTCAAGGATTTCCAGAAAAGGCGGAGCCCTCCTGTTTGCCAAGGCGGAGTTCTGCAATCCTTCGGGTTCGGTAAAGGATCGGGCCGCCAAGGCGATGATCCAGGAAGGCTTGGAGACGGGAAAATTGAAACCGGGCAAGACCATCATTGACGCCACCAGCGGCAATACCGGCATTTCTTATGCCATGCTGGGCGCGGCCATGGGCTTTCCGGTGCGCCTTTACCTTCCGTCCAACGCCTCGGTGGAACGCAAGTCGATAATGCGCCACTATGGAGCCGAAATAGTGGAAACCAACCCCATGGAAGGATCGGACGGCGCTTATTTGGCGGCGAAACAAGAGGCCGAGGCCGATCCGGAAGCGTACTTTTACCCGGATCAATACAACAACAAGGCAAATTGGCAAGCCCATTACCATGGCACCGGCGCCGAAATCTGGGAGCAGACCGGGGGGCGGGTCAGCCATTTCATCTGCGGCATGGGAACATCGGGGACTTTCATGGGGACAAGCCGGCGTCTCAAGGAATGCAACCTGGCGATCAAGGCAATCGCCGTTCAACCCGATTCGCCTTTCCACGGCATAGAAGGCGCCAAACACATGGCGAGCACCATCAAGCCCGGGTTTTACGATGAATCGTGGCCGGACGGCTTCAGCGAGGTCGGCACCGAATCCGCCTACGCCATGGCCCGCCGCCTCGCCCGCGAGGAAGGGATATACGCCGGCATCAGTTCGGCGGCCAATGTATCCGCCGCCCTTCGCCTGGCGGCGGCCTTGCCGTCCCAATCCGTCGTGGTCACAATTCTGTGCGACACGGGGGCCCGTTATGTCTCTGACGAATTCTGGGATGCGGGAAATCGGGGGCAGGCATGATTTCAATGCCGGTGGAACTCGAGGCGCGCATCCGAGAGGAAGGTGAAAAAGCCTATCCGGAGGAATGTTGCGGTTTCATCATGGGGCGCGACGAAGGCGGATCGCGGTTTGGCGAGAATATCATGGCTCTCGAAAACGCCCGGGAGGGGAACGCGCGGCGGCGGCGATTCCGCATAGCTGCGGATGAATTCATCCGGGCGGAACGCGAAGCATCGGCGCAGGGCCGGGATATCATAGGGATTTATCATTCCCATCCCGACCATCCGGCGTTTCCGTCGGAATATGACAGGGAAAATTCATTGCCGTTTTATTCGTACATCATTCTTTCCGTGGTCGAAGGCAGGTCCGGCGAGTGCAAAAGTTACCTTCTCGAAACGGATAGATCCTCTTTCAGGGAAGAGGCGATCACGCTGTCGCGGGATTTGAATTGAGACGAACGGGGCACTATCATGGGAATAACGGTGCAATTGCCAACCGCACTCAGGATGTTCGCGGATCAGCAACGCGAGGCGGTCGTCGCCGGCGCGACGGCCGGCGAGGCGCTCGCCGATCTCGTCGCCAGGCATCCCGCCCTGCGGCAACACCTTTACAACGAGACGGGGGAACTCCGTTCGTTCATCAATGTGTATATCGGGGAAATAAACATCAAGAAACTCCGGGGATTGGAGACGCCGCTCCTGGACGGGACCAGCCTCACGCTGGTTCCGGCCATAGCGGGCGGCGCGCGGTGACCCGGTGATCGGACAAGGCGGAACCATGACCGGCAATCTGTTGCGGGATCGGGAACTTCCCGAGCTATCCCGCGAGGAAATCGCCCGCTACAGCCGGCATCTCCTGTTGCCGGAATTGGGTTTGGAGGGGCAGAAAAGGCTCAAGGCGACGAAGATCCTCATTGTGGGGACCGGCGGTCTCGGCGCTCCCCTCGCCATGTACCTCGCGGCGGCCGGGGTGGGGACCATCGGCCTCGTCGATTTCGATTTCGTGGAAGAATCGAATCTGCAGCGCCAAGTGATACACAGCTCCCGCGACGTGGGCAGGCCCAAGGTGGCCTCGGCCAGGGACAGGATCAAAGGCATCAATCCGAACCTGGACGTCGTAACCCACAACATCCGGTTGACCGCCGCCAACGCTTTGGACCTCATCGCGAAATATGACATCGTTGCCGACGGGACCGACAACTTCCAGACCCGCTATCTGGTCAACGACGCCTGCGTCCTGCTGGGGAAACCCAATGTTTACGGCTCGGTCTTCCAGTTCGAGGGACAGGCTTCGGTGTTTTACGCCAGGGAAGGCCCCTGTTACCGCTGCCTGTATCCCGAGCCCCCCCCGCCCGATCTGGTTCCATCCTGCGCGGAGGGCGGAGTCATGGGGGTGTTGCCCGGCATTGTGGGACTCATCCAGGCAAACGAGGCGATCAAGTTTGCGGTCGGTTCCACCAAGTATGCGCACAACTCCCCCCGGACGCTTGTGGGACGACTCCTGCTTTTCGATTCCTGGAAAATGGAATTCCGGGAATTGACCCTGGACAAGGATCCGCGATGTCCAATCTGCGGGGAGAATCCCTCGATCCGCGGCCTGGTCGACTATGAACAGTTTTGCGGCCTCCAGCGGCAAAAAGAGGCCGAGGAACGGGTGGAGGCGATCGGGGCGAAGGAATTGAAGGCATGGATGGATGGCGGGGAGCCGATCCAAATCATCGATACCCGCGAACCCCATGAACAGGCGATCTTCAAATTCCCCCGGTCGAAATACATCCCCTTGGGCCAGGTGGCCAGGCGGATCGGGGAATTCGATCCGGCCATCGCCGCCGTGTTCGTCTGCAAGATTGGAAAGCGCAGTCTGTTCGCGATTCGGGCGCTGCGCGAAGCGGGTTACCGGGGGCGGCTCATCAACCTGAAGGACGGGGTCAACGGCTGGGTGAAGGAGGTGGACCAGGCTCTTCCGATTTATTGAACCGCAAATTTTTTGAACCGCAAACAGGAAAGGAGATGCACGTGGCCGAGAAGATCGTCAATGCCCTGGGGCGCGAGGCCGCATACCAGCTCGCGAACGTCGTCAAGACGCCGCCGCAATACGGCGCCCTCACCCCCAAGTGGCTGACCAGGATTCTGGAATTCAAGGGGCTTGAGGCCGGCATTTACCGGGTCAACAGGGTTGTCGAGGGCGAAACGCCCCTGGATATCCTCTGCAGCCAGGATCCCGGTAAAATCGACATCCCGCAGGGTTATGTCGCATATGAAACCAAGCCCCGCGAGTACAAGCTGGGCGCCATTTCCACCATCATCAACATGGACACCAAAATTTCCGACGTGTACAGTTCGCCATTCGACCAGACCCAGGAGCAAATCTCCCTGGGAGTGGAAAGCCTGAAGGAGAGGCAGGAAAGCCAGATCGTCAACAACGACGATTACGGTCTGCTCAAAAACGTCGCCGACTCCCAGCGCGTCCAGCCCCGCTACGGCAGGCCCATTCCCGACGACCTCGACGAACTCCTGACCAAGGTCTGGAAAGAGCCGTCCTTCTTTCTGGCCCATCCCCGCGCCATCGCGGCCTTTGGACGCGAATGCACCAGGCGCGGCGTTCCGCCGGCCACGGTAAACCTGGCCGGCGGCGTTTTCGTCTCCTGGCGCGGCGTTCCCATCGTGCCCACCGACAAACTGTTTGTGGACGGGCTGAGAAAGCCCAAGGCGGCAGTGGGCAAAACCAACATTTTGCTCGTCCGCACCGGCGAAAACCGCCGCGGCGTCATCGGCCTCTACCAGGCCGGCCTGCCCGGCGAACAGTCGCGCGGACTTTCGGTTCGCTTCCGGGGCATAGACGACAACGGGGTGGCAAGCTACCTGCTTTCGGTGTATTGCTCAGCCGCCATACTCGCCGTCGATGCGCTGGCCGTGTTGGAAAACGTGGAAGTTGGGGAATACTATGAATATACCCAGAACCCCGTCTAGTCCGGAAAAATTGGGAATCCCTTCCGAAACCGAAATCGCGTCGCTGGCCGCGGCATGGTTCCCGGAATTCGGGGGAGGGGTGAACGCCCCGCCGCCCATTCCCCGGCCGGACGGCTTCGGACCGCCCTTGCCAGGCGGGTCCGGGGGATTTTCGCCGGTTGTGTTGCCGAGGGATGCGTCCGGCTTGGGTTCAGAACCGCCTGGGGCGATCCCCGCCTATCCGGGGGATGCGCGGGGGCGATCCGGTGCCCAAGCCGCGGGATCGCGTTCCCCGCGATCCCGCTATCTCGGGTTGCGGTCCCTCGACTCGATACGCGGCGATTTTCCCATTTTGTCCGAAAAAGTGCGCGGTCGCGATCTCGTCTGGCTGGACAATGCCGCCACCACCCAGCGGCCCCAGGTGGTGATCGACCGCCTCGCGCGCTACTATGCGCGGGAGAATTCCAACGTCCACCGGGGCGCGCATGAACTGGCGACCCGCTCGACCGACGCCTACGAAGCGGCCAGGAAAAAGGTCGCGGCTTTTATCGGGGCGCCGTCGCCGGAAAACGTCGTGTTTGTGCGGGGGACGACGGAAGGCGTCAATCTCGTGGCGCACGCCTTCGTCAAGCCCCTGCTCAAGTCCGGGGACGAGATCATCCTCACGCTCCTGGAACACCACGCCAATATCGTTCCCTGGCAGATTGTCGCCGCGGAAAAGGGCGTCCGGATCCGGGTCGCGCCGATAGACGGCGACGGGCAGATAATTCTCGAGGAATACGCGAAGCTTTTCGGCGACCGCACCCGTTTCGTGTCCACGACCCAGGTCTCCAACGCGGTGGGGACCATAGTTCCGGTTGCGGAGCTCATCCATGTCGCCCATGCGGCCGGCGTGCCCGTCCTCATTGACGGTGCGCAGTCGGTGGCGCATCTCCCGGTGAACGTGGCGGCTCTGGACGCGGATTTCTTCGTGTTTTCGGGGCACAAGATTTTCGGACCCACTGGAATAGGCGCGCTTTACGGCAAGAGCGAACTTCTGGAAGCGGCGCTTCCCTGGCAAGGCGGCGGCAACATGATCGCCGATGTCCGCTTCGAGCGGACGCTGTACCGGAAAGCCCCCGCCAAGTTCGAGGCCGGCACCGGCAGCATCGCCGACGCGGTGGGCCTCGGCGCGGCGTTGGATTACGTCGCCGACATCGGCCTGGAAAACATCGCCGCCTGGGAACGCGAATTGACGGAATACGGGACGCGGGAGCTTGCGGAGATTCCCGGGCTTCGCCTTGTCGGAACCGCCGCGCAAAAAGCCGGGGTGCTTTCCTTCGTTCTTGACGGCCATGACAACGAGTCGGTGGGAAAATACCTGGACGGCCTGGGTATCGCGGTCAGGGCCGGGCATCACTGCGCCCAGCCCGTGCACCGGTTTTTCGGCCTTGAGGGAACCGTGCGCCCTTCACTCGCCTTCTACAACACCCTTGAGGAAATCGACGCGCTGGCGGCGGCGCTTCGCGGATTGGTCCGCCGGTAGCGGGGGGAATCCGGCGGCGCAAGACGTTCGTTCCAGCGCCGCCTTTTTTACAACGTCGCCGGTTTTGGGTAGACTTTTGGAGAAAATCAAACAAACCGCCGTTTGATTCTCCCCAAAGTTTCCCAGGGTTGCCTTTTCCGTCGATAATTATTACCTGGTCGGCGGTATCACCCGAACTGGTGAAAATCAACCCGTTGATCCGTAAACAGTAACATCTTTGGAGGAAATCGGGCGGTGGTTGGCCCGATTTCCTTTTTTGTCCATTGGGCCGGGAATTCCAGCTTCGGGCGCCGAACCCGCTTCGCGGCGAAAAACCTGTCGACGCAAATCATGGGATGCCGTAATATGGTTTGGATTTTCCCGCTTCGCGGCCGCTTGCGCCGGCGGGCGGAGAGAAGAAGCGGGCGGCAGGTTTCCATCCCCTGGGCGGCGCTTCGACGCCGCGTCCGAAGCGGCGGTCGGCGGTCCGGAAGGGAGGTCCCCGAAGATGCCCACCTTCGAGCGCGTCGCCTCCGGCCTCGCCGGGCTGGACAGCCTGGTCGACAACATCCGCATGGGCGACAACGTGGTCTGGCAGTTGGACGATCTCGGGCAGTACCGCCGCTTCGTCTCGCCCCATGTCGAACAGTCCTTGCGCGACGGCAGGCGGATGAACTACGTCCGCTTCGCCGCCCATCCCCCGCTTATCGAGCCGCGCCCCGGCTTGTCCATCCATCGCCTCGACCCCGACGCCGGCTTCGAGATCTTCACCTTGCGGGTGCACGAGCTTATAACCGCCGCCGGCCGGGACGCCTTCTACGTGTTCGATTCCCTGTCCGAACTCCAGACCGCCTGGGCCTCCGACCTGATGATGGGCTGCTTTTTCCAGGTCACCTGCCCCTATCTGTTCGATCTCAACACGGTTGCCTTTTTCGGCATTCTCCGCAACCACCATTCCTTCGACGCCGTCGCCCGCATCCGCGACACCACCCAGCTGCTGCTGGACGTCTACAGCCTTGGGGACGATTATTACGTGCAGCCGCTCAAGGTCTGGAACCGCTACAGCCCGACCATGTTTTCCCCGCACCGCCTGACCGGGGACGGGAAGGTCGCGCTTCCCCTCTCCGACGCCGTCGAATCGGCGCGCTTCCACGCCGTCCTGGACGAGCGCGGTCTGGCCCGATTGGACGGGCAGCTCGACCACTGGGACCGCACCTTCCTCGCCGCCGGCCAAGAGCTGGCGGCCGGGGGCGAGCGCGAGGACACCCGCCGCCGCCTCGCCGGGATGCTGGTCGGCCGGGATCCCCGGGTCGCCGAGCTCGCCGGCGAGCATTTCCGCGTCGCCGATCTGCTGCGGATCAAGGAGCGCATGATCGGCTCCGGGGCCATCGGCGGCAAGGCCACCGGCATGCTTCTCGCCCGCAGGATGATCGAACGCCTCCGGCCGGAACTGGGCCGGCGCCTCGAGCCGCATGATTCCTTCTACGTCGGCACCGACGTCTTCTACGCTTTCCTGGTGGAGAACGGCTGGTGGAAGCTCCGCCTCGCCCAGCGCACCGCCGACAGCTATTTCTCCGCCGCCGAGGAACTGGGCCGCCAAATTGCGACCGGGCATTTTCCCGCCTCGACCCGCGAGCGGTTCCGGCGCATGCTCGAGTATTTCGGCCAGAGTCCGATCATCGTCCGCTCCAGCAGCCTGCTGGAGGACGGCTTCGGCAACGCCTTCGCCGGAAAGTACGAATCGGTCTTCCTGGTCAACGCCGGGCCGCCGGAAAGGCGCCTGGAAGCTTTCGAGAACGCGGTCCGGGAGGTCTACGCCAGCGCCATGAACCCCTCGGCCCTGGCCTACCGGCGGCAGCGGCGGCTCGACGACAAGGACGAGCAGATGGCCATCCTGGTGCAGCGGGTGTCCGGCTCGAACCGCGACGGATTGTTCATGCCCTGCGCCGCCGGGGTCGGGCATTCCCGAAACGCCTACGTCTGGGACAAGCGGATCGATCCCGCCGCCGGCATGCTGCGGCTGGTCGGCGGCCTGGGCACCCGGGCGGTGGACCGGGTGGAGTCGGACTATCCCCGCTTTGTCGCCCTGAACGCGCCGCGGTTGATGCCGGTGGGCGACGACGAGGAACGGGCGAAATACGCCCAACGCTATGTTGACGTTCTGGATCTGTCGGCCGACCGCCTGGCGTCGGTCGAGCTTTCCGAGGCGGCGGCGCATTGGCCGGAATGGCTGCGCGACCTGCTGTGCGAGCGCGATTACGCCGCCGAGAGGCTGCTTCGCGAGCGGGGCGCCCGCCGCGACGTCTATTTCTGCAGTTGCCGGAGATTGATCGACGACGCCGGCTTCGTCGGCGACATGCGGGATATCCTCGCCATCCTCGAAAAGGCCTATCATTACCCGGTGGACATCGAATTCGCCGTCAACTGCGCCGCGGACGGGGCTTACGTCATCAACCTCCTCCAGTGCCGCCCGCTGGAGCTGCGGGGTTGGGGCGCGACGGTGGACATCCCCGCGCTACCGGAAGAGAAAATATTTTTCCGGCTGGAAGGCTCCAGCATGGGCGGCGGCCTGGACTGGGCGCTCGACTACCTGGTCATGGTGGATGCGCCCGCCTACCATCTCCTGAATCTGGGCGGCAAGTATGAAACCGCCCGCGTCATCGGCAGGCTCAACCAGGCTCTCGCCGGCGCGGGCAAAAGGCTGCTGCTGGTCGGGCCCGGCCGCTGGGGCACCAAGTCGCCGGATCTGGGGGTTCCGGTCAGCTTCGCCGAGATCGCCGAGGTGGCGGGATTGTGCGAGGTTTCCTTCGCCGAGGGCGGGGCGGCCCCCGAACTGTCCTATGGCAGTCATTTTTTTCAGGACCTGGTGGAGGCGAACATTTTTTACGGCGCCATCATAACCGACAGCCCCCGCTGCCTGTACCGCCCGGAAATTCTCTACGGACTGACAGATCTCGCCCCGTCGCTTCTGCCGGGAGAGGGCGCGGCCGCCGTGCGGGTCTACGACGCGAGGGGGATCGGGCTTTGGCTCAAGTCCGACATGCGGAGCGGCAGGAGCGTGTGCGGGGCGTTTTAACCGCAACGGTTTTCTCCAGGCGTTCAAGAACACCGCCCTGTTCGCCGTCGCCGTCACTCCGCTCCAGTCCATCATCGCGCTTTCCGCATGGCAGGGGTTCGGCTTCCAGATGGTCATCTATCTCGCGGGGTTGCAAAGCATCAATCCGGAATTGTACGAGGCGGCCCGAATCGAAGGGGCGGGCCGCTGGGGCGAATTCCGGCACGTCACCATGCCGGGCCTGAGAAACACGCATATTTTCGTTCTCGTCACCACCAGTGGACTTTTTGAGTGAAACAAAAAAACCCCCGTGTGATTCTCTCCAAAAGTCCACTCTACAAACAAAAGATTTTTACGTTTGTGTTTCTGGACGTTGGCATTAAGATATGCTCATCGGTCTTCTTATCACCCGACTTTAACTCCCAACGCATTTTTGCGCCCAGTGACGCTGTTCCGGACGTTCCCGGCT
>JAISXA010000110.1 GCA_031270685.1 Planctomycetota bacterium | reverse complement strand
GTCGATGCCGGGAATTTCCGGGTCATAAGGGGACGCGACCGGGAAGAGCCCGACCGCGCAAGGGTGGATTCCATCAAACGCGCCATCCAGGCTGGACGAGAAGTGGTCCGTGTCAGGATATACCAGGACAAGAAGACAGGCGAGAAGTTCTCGCCGAACGGCGCCCACCGGCAGCAGGCGCATGATGAATTCGGGCTCCGGGTGCCGGCAATCATTGTCACGGTCGCGGACGCCAGGGAACGGGCGGAGCGGGAGTCCTGCTTCGCAAACGAGGACAACGGGTCGAGCCGTTCATCCGCCGATATGCGGTTCCAAGCGGAGAAGGCGTACGCCATTTTGGAGAAGAAGCTGAACAGGCCCCCGAAGCCCAAAGAGCTTGCCGGGTTTATTCATGCCAGCGACAAGTTCGCCAATTCGTTCTTGCGCGCGAAATTCGCCACGGCCGCCGGAGATAACGGCGACGACTACGACGAGCCGGAATCGAAAATACCCGCCAGCCTGCGGACCATTCTGGAGGGGTTAAGGAAAATCGAACCGCCCTCCAATTGGGAATGCGGCCACATCAGCAATCCTGTTCTGGTCGGGATCAAAGCGGAAATCCGGAGGATCGCAAACCACAAGCGGCCTAGACCCGGCGTCGGGCCGGAAGAGCTCGAGACGTTCATGAAAGAACGCGGTCTCGGCCCGCCGGCGATGGCTAAACTGGTGGAGGTTGCCTGTCCGACCATCAGGAGATGGCTGGCGGGCACGGTCAAGATATCGGAATCCAACGCGCGGACGCTCCGGCGGGTAATGTCATACACTCCTGACCAAATCGACGCCCTCCTGGACGACGACAGCGGCGACAAGGCGCATTACGATGAATGACTGCCGCATTCGCTTCAACGACCCCGTTTTCCCGCCGCCGGATGACCTTCCGGCGGCGGCTTCGATCAACCCTCTCGTCGAGGAATCGATCACCGATTTGGGCAACGCCGTCATCCTGGCGAATCTCTTCCGGGATAAGATGGCCTTTACGCCTGGTTGGGGTTGGATGGTCTTCAACGGCAGGTATTGGGAAGGTGGGCAGTACAAAGCCCTGGGTTTGGCGGGGGAAGTCATAAACCGACGCATCGCCGCCTTCAAGGCCGGCGATATCCCCGAGGATGTCGCGAAGCGGAGCATTGCGCGCCTGGAAGGATGTTCCAACAGTAACAAGCTTAGGGGGATGCTTGGTATCGCCGAGGCAAAGCTGAATGCGCCGGCGGACGGTTTCGATGCGAATCCGTATCTCCTGAACGTGGGGAACGGCGTCGTCGACCTCCGATCGGGCGAGTTGCAGCCGCATTCCCCAAGGCATTTCATCACCAAGTGGAGTCCCGTCGAGTACAATCCGAATGCACGCTCGCATCTCTGGGACAGCACCGTAACCGGAATCGCCTGCGAAGACGCCGGCCTGATCAACTTCTTCCGGTGTCTTGGCGGATATGCCGCCTCAGGCGACGTGAGCCTACAAATGTTCTTTTACTTTTACGGCGAGGGCGCCAACGGAAAATCGCTCATGACCGATCTCTGGGCGGAAGTTCTCGGTGGATTCGGTGACATCGGCTACGCTGTCCGTCTCCCCAATGAAACCGTCCTTGGCGGAAGTGAACGCCCAGCCGGCGCCCCGTCGCCGGATTTGCTGGCGCTGAAAGGTAAGCGCCTGGCGTTGCTCTCGGAGCAGGACGACGCCCGTCCCCTCAATGCCCAGCGGATCAAGGATCTGACCGGCGGGGATGCGATCACGGCGCGGGCGCCGCACCGGGAGGCCACGACGTTCCCACCCACACATACCATGATTTGTTGCGGGAATCATATCCCGCTCGTCAATGCCTCGGATCATGGTTTTTGGCGGCGGTTGAAGGTCGTGCCGTTCAAGGGGCGATTCAAGCCTTCCCGCATCGGCGCCGAACTGCGGGCGCCGAAACAGCTCTCCGCCATTCTGGCATGGATGGTGCGGGGGGCGACGATTCTCAACAAAGCCGGCCTGAACATTCCAGATGCGGTGGAAAATGCCACCTGGGAATGTCGCAACGAGGCCGAGCCGTTGCGGGGTTGGATTGAGGAGCGGTGCGAACAAGGCGGAGAGGAAAATACAAACGCCCTCTTCGGCGACTTCGCCGCCTGGCGTACCCGCAGGCAAGAGGCGCGCATGAGCCAATCACTGTTCTCCCGCGCTCTCAGTCAGATGGGATACGCTAAGCGGAAGAGCAACGGCAATGTCCTGATTGTGGGACTCAGCCTTCGGCGTTCCCGGGGGGCCGGTTCGAGCAACAACTATCACGAGGTATTCACAGCTTGAATATTCGGGAAAATTCGTCACTTTCGTCACTGTGTCCCGGTATATGCGGCGTCGACAAGTCGAACGCCCGCCGGCGTTGCCACGGTAAAAAGGAAATGGAAACTATGACCACGGTTACTGTTTTGGATCATCCCGATCCGGCTATCACCATTCTGATTTCCGCCCCCGAGGCTGCATCCCTGTGCAATTTGGGGCTCTCCACCTGGTGGCGCTTCCTGTCGGAGGGGAAGATTCCCGCTCCGATCAGAATCGGCGGTGCCGTCAGGTGGCGCCGCAAGGAACTCTACGGCTGGATGGAGGCGGGCTGTCCGTCCCGCGAAAAGTGGGAAACCATGAACAAAGGTATCGGCAAAAAGTAGCCGGCGCCTTTGTTCAAAGAGTATGAACAGGCGTGCCGGGGGTGGCCTCCGGCACGCCTGTTTTTTGGAAGGCTGAAAATGGCGACCCTTGTAAAGCGTAAGCGCGTTCTCAACGGCAAACATTCCGAGTCTGGCATATGGTATATTCGGTTCATGGATCACGCTCGGATTCGGCGGATTATCCCCGCGTTCACCGATAAAGCCGCCTCGATGACCATGATGAATAGGGTGGAAAAGCTCGTGGTCTTACGGGTTGCCGGGGAGGAAATAGACGTTGGCATGATGCGGTGGCTCGAAAACCTGCCGTCGAAAACAGTCGAAACACTCGGGAGATATGGCATATTGCCGAAGGCTAAAATCACCGCCCGGAAGCCGCTTGCCCAACATCTCGCCGACTGGGAGGCAGCGCTGGGGAGCAGGAAAATTCGCGAATCGACGATTGCCACCAAAGTCGCTCGAGTGCGGAAGGTGATGAAGGCGTGTGAATTTTACTCCTGGTCGGACCTGGACGCGTTGCGGATCGCCACGCTGCTTTCGGACTGGCAGAACGAGGGCGCACTGGCGGCGCAGACCCGGAACCATTATGTTCAGCACCTCAAGCAGTTCTGCAAATGGATGGTCGATCACGGCAGGGCGGCCGGTTCGCCTTTGGGTACGCTAAGGAAGTGTCCTGTCATCACGGATCGTCGCATTGAACGGCGGGCGCTCAGCTCCCAGCATTTCAAGCTGTTCATAATCACCACGCGCGACGATGAAGCCTTTGTACATGGGATGGACGGCCGCTCCCGGGCCGCGTTGTACCTGACGGCGCGAAGCACCGGGCTTCGCTGGTCGGAGATCCGTGCGCTGGATCGTTCCGCGTTTGTTCTCGAAGGCGACAAGCCCATGGTTCTGATCAAGGCGAAAGACGAGAAGCATCCCAAGGGCATTCCCATCCCTTTGACCAAAGATGTGGCCGCGTTGCTGCGCGAATACTTCGCCCAATACCCAGGTGAACCTACCGACAAGGCGTTTGCCATGCCGAGCCGCAGGATTGGCGCGGAACTGGTGCGCCATGATCTCGCCCGGGCCGGCATCCCGGATAAGGTCGACGGTAAGGTGTACGACTTCCACGCGCTGCGTGGACAGTTGGCGACAGACATGGCGCGCGCCGGAATCGCCCCCC
>JAISXA010000039.1 GCA_031270685.1 Planctomycetota bacterium | reverse complement strand
CCAATGGGTTGATTTTTCGTCAGGTCGGGCGATGCCGCCGACCTTGCAATAATTCCCGACGTAAAATGTAAACCCAAGAAACTTTGGAGAGAATCAAACGGCGGTTTGTTTGATTTTCTCCAAAAGTCCACGTAAAGAGGAACATGACGGGTATCAACTTCCATCGGGACACCCGAAAGGAGACCGCCATGTTCCCCAAGTCATTCCGCAAGGTCGCCGCTACGCTCAAGGAAGCGCTTCGGTTCAACAAAGCGCGCGCCGAATGCTTCGCCGCCTTCATTATAAGGACTCGGAAATAAATTAAGTTTATACTTCCACAAGAAGAAGCGGCGCGCAGACTACAAACCGCTCGCCCCGGTGTAAACATTATTTCCTTACACGTCCTAACCGCCGTCGAAGCCAAGTCCATCCTGCTTGACGACGTTGTCAAACGATTGCCGGGAAAGGCGCTGGGAAAATCGAAATTCCATCGCCTCCAAGATTTCTCCCGGGAAGTACGCCCGGATTTCAATGCTGTCGCCCGAATGCTCATGGGCTTTGTGGAAAAAGCGACCCGTCAGCCGCTGGTGCTTGCTATTGACCGCGCCGGTTGTCAAATGCGTGGCGGACACGAATACAACCTCCTGGTTCTCAGCGTCGGCGAAATCATGGACCTTGGCATACGATGCGCGTTCGAAACGACCATGGGCATTTGCGCCACCCGCACCCGAGCCGGAGAATTGCTGATACTCGGCCATCACCAAGGATTTGACGGCGCGACGGCATTGGCCCTCTACCGGCAACGCTGGAACATTGAGACCGGTTTCGAAAAACTCAAAACGCATGGCTTTCACCTGGAATCCAGCCGCCTTCATGGCGGCGGAAAAATTGAACGGGTGTTGGCCGCCCTGGCATTGGCCGAAGCATGGTGCTATGCCGGCGGCGGTTAGAGCGTACAGACGATAGCGCCCGTCAAACGCAAGAAGCACGGACGCCCGGAACAAAGCATATTCGCCCGTGGGTTGGAGTTGCTGGCCAGCTTTTTTCACGGAATAACGATGAATCTGCGGCAGACCGCACGCGCCGTCTTCGCTATCCTGAGGAGGGCCGCAGATGCCGCAGGATAAAATAGTCGTGTACAGTGGGGCAAAGGCTCCGAAGCGCTTGAAGGATTTTGGAAGCGTCTCTTGCCCTACAAGGACAACATCACCGCCGTCGCCATGGATTGGTCCCCCGCCTTTATCTCCGCCGTCGGGTAAAACCTCCCCAAAGTGGAAGTCTTTACCGTCCCTTGAGCCTTTGCGCCGCCCCGGTCAACGCCGCCCGGTAGCCATTCCCCGAGTTTTTGAATATCTCGAGGAAATGCGAGCCAACCGCCGCGGCGTGCGCATGGCTCGCCAGCGCCTCCATCTGTTTCCTCGTTCTCACCCCGAATCCGGCGACGGTTTTCGCCCCGAAGGCCGCAACCTTGTCGAGATAGCGGATGGCCGCCGCGTCCAATTCGGTTTGGTCGCCGGTTATGCCCAGACGAAGGGCGGTATACATGAATTCCGGGCGAAGCGCTCCAATATACTCCAGCCGGCGGTCGGTTATTTCCGGGGCGATCACCGGCGTCACCGCCAAGCCGGCGGCCGCGCCGGCGGCGAAAAGATTTTCGTCGTAATCGGGCGGCAGATCGGGAATGATCAATCCGCGAACCCCGACCGCTTTGGCCTGCCGCGCGAACGCCTCCGCTCCCCGCGCGAAGACCAGGCTTCCGTAGGTCATGATGAAAAGCGGGGTCGGCGTTTCCGTCGCCAGACGGCGCAGCAGTTCGAATCCGGCGTCGACCTTGAACCCGTTTTCCAAGGCGGCCCGGCAGGCGTGTTCTATCGTCGGGCCGTCGGCGGTCGGGTCGGAAAAGGGAAACTGCACTTCAAGATAGTCGGCTCCGCCCTCCGCGAGCGCCATGGCGATGGCGACGGATGTCTCCAGGTCCGGGTATCCGGCGACGAGATGCGCCATCAACAGGCAATCAGCCATTGTCGACCTCCCTCCGCAAAAATCCGATCCAATTGTCGCGGTCAAGCGCTTTGGCGGTAATGAAAAGATCCTTGTCCCCTCTGCCGGACATGTTGACCACGATCGACTCGGACGATTTCATCGTCGGCGCCAAGCGCATCGCCGCCGCGCCGGCGTGCGCCGACTCCAGCGCGAACATGACGCCTTCGTGCCGGGCAAAGAACCGGAGCGCCGCAAGCGCTTCACCGTCCCCGGCCGACACGAACTCGATGCGGCCGCTCTCGCCAAGGCTCGCAAGCTGGGGGCCCACGCCCGGATAGTCGAGACCGGCGGAGATCGAATGCGAGGGAAGCAGCTGTCCGTCGTTGTCCATCAGGAAGCGGCTTTTGTATCCGTGCGCCACGCCGACCCGGGCGGCGTGGCCGGACATTCGCACCGCGTTGTCGCCGGGTCCCGTTCCCCGTCCGCCGGCCTCGACGCCGATAAGCCGCGGCCGCGACTCCCCGATAAAAGGCGAGAAAAAGCCTATGGCGTTCGATCCCCCGCCGACGCAGGCGATCAGTGCGGAGATCTCCCCGCCGATTTCCCGCATCTGCGCCCGCGTCTCGTCTCCCACGACAGACTGGAACCGGCGCGCGATTTCCGGAAACGGCGACGGACCCAGGGCCGAGCCAATGATGTAATGCGTATCGGGAAATGCGGACGCCCATTCCCGCAACGCCGCGTTGATCGCGTCCTTGAGCGTCCGGGCGCCGGATTTGACCGCCGTCACCTCGGTTCCCATCATCTCCATGGCGAAAACGTTGGGGCGTTGCCGCGCCATGTCGATCTCGCCCATATACACCCTGCATCCCATGCCAAACTTCGCGGCGGCGGCGGCCGACGCAAGACCGTGCTGTCCCGCCCCCGTCTCGGCGATCACCTTCCTCTTGCCCATGCGCTTTGCCAAAAGCGCCTGTCCCACGGCGTTGTTGATCTTGTGCGCCCCGGTGTGCGCCAACCCCTCCATCTTGACGTATATTCTGGCGCCTCCCAGCGCCCGGGTGGCGTTCTCCGCGAACAGCAGCGGGGTCGGCCTGCCGATCCAGGTTGTTCGGATTTTCAACAATTCCCGATGGAAAAGGGGATCCGACCACGCTTCCTCGAATTCCGCGGCGAGCCGATCCAGGGCGGGGCGCAATGTCTCGCCGACATATCGCCCCCCGTATGCGCCAAAATAATCGTATTGCATGGAATCAGTCACATCCATTCCTCCGGTCACCGACAGCCGTTCATCGCGGATCGCGAATCCGGCCGCGCGTTAGCGATAAATCTCCGCATCATGTCCCCGCTTTTCACGCCGGGCGAAGACTCCACCCCGGAAGCCGTGTCCACCAGCTCCGGACGCCAATTCGCGACAACCGCGCCGATGTTTTCCGGCGTAAGCCCCCCGGCCAGCCAAAGCGGCCTTTTCCAAACGCCAAGGACGCCTTCCTCCACCCTTTCCCCCGATCCGCCGGGGATCTCCGCCGACGCGTCGAGAAGAATGCGCGGACAGCGATAGGCTTCGGCCCCGACGACGGCATCGGCGTTGCCCGGCCGCACGGCCTTGAAATAGGTTGGCCACAACCGGAAGCAATCGTCCGCCGTCTCCCCGCCGTGCATCTGTACCGCGTCCAGGCTTCCGTCCTCTAGCAGTCCCCGGATCCGCGGATCAAGGGCGGCGCTTCCGGGCGCGCTGACGACGACCCCCACTTTCGGCAGGTCGAGGTCGCGGAGCGCGCGGACCATTTCAGCGCCGGCCTTTCTTTTCGAATCGCTCCAAAAGACGAATCCCAGAGCGTCGGCTCCCAGTCCGGCCGCAAGCCGCGCGTCCTTTTCCCGCGTTAGTCCGCATATCTTCACCAGCGGCGCATTCCCCGCCTCCCGCAGCCGTTTGCCGATCAGCGGCCAGAACTTCGAAAATCCGGCGGTTTCCATCGCCTCCCGCAGCCGCGCCGCCAGTCCCGGATTCTTGACCGCCGCCTCGCCGACGAGGATGCCGTCGAACCCCGAAGAGATCGCGAACGCCGCGGTTTCGGGATGCGACACGCCGGATTCGTACACCGCCTTCGCCGGCCAATCGATTCCGGACCGTACCTTGACCGGAAGCAGGGGATCAATGGCGAAGGTCTCCAGATCCCGGCTGTTGATGCCGACAAAAGCCGGCCGGACGCGTTTCGCCTTTTCCAGATCCCCGAAATCGTGAATCTCCAGCAGAGCTTCCATTCCCAGGCTTTTCGCCTTTCCATACATAGCCGCGAGACGGTCGGCGGTAAGCATGCCGGCGATAAGCAGCACCGCGTCCGCGCCGGCGCGCCAAGAAACATCAATGTCCGTTTCGTCAAAGAGGAAGTCCTTCCTCAGCACGGCGATATTCGGGAATGCCCGCTTCACCTGTCGAAGGTCTTCCAGGCTTCCTCCGAAACCTTCCGATACGGTGAGGACGGAGATATTGCGCACGCCGGAGTCGACATAGATTTGCGCTTGGCCCGCCGCATCCAGCCCCTCGGCGATGACGCCCCGCGACGGCGAGCGCCTTTTCACCTCGCAGATCAGGCCGTCCTTCCCGAGGAACTCCGCAAGGGGAAGATCCCGGGAAAATGGCAAGCCGCATTCTTCGTCGCGGCCGGTCCGGGCGAGCCGGGCTTTTCGTTGTTCCACTATCAAATCCCTGATGTTCCCGCTCATTTCGATCCTTTCCCGGCGACGAGGCTTTTCGCGCGGTCGATGATTTCGCGCATCTTTTCACAAACTTGCCCGGAAACAAACGCTGCGCGCGCCATGCGGCATCCATCGACGATGTCGGCGGCCTTGCCGGCGACGAAAAGCCCGGCCCCGGCGTTGAGGCACGTCGCTTCGAACACCCCGCCCCTTTCGGCGCCCGACATCATTCTTTCCGCGATCGCGGCGTTGTCCTCGGCGGTGCCGCCGCCGAGCGATTCCGGAGAATACCCGGAAACCCCCGCCTCCGAGGGATCGAACACAAACTCCCGTTCGCTCCCGTCGGCCGTCAGCAGCAGGCAATTGGTCGAAGCGGCGGAGGAGACCTCGTCCAGACCGTCCGCGGAGTGGATGGTCATGACGCGCTCCGCCCCGAGCAGCCTGGCCGCCTCGGCGATCGGCCGCAACAACGCCGGATCCGGAACCCCCAACAGTTGAAATCCCGCCCGCGCCGGATTCGCCAGCGGGCCGAGCAGGTTCATGAGCGTCCGCACCGCCAGCTCCCGCCTTGCGGCGGCGGCATGTTTCATCGCGCTGTGGTAAACGGGGGCGAAAAGAAAGGCGAAGCCGGTATCCTCGAGCAGCCGCTCCGCCAGCCGCGGCTCGATCATGAGCGGATACCCCAGTTCCCGGAAAAAATCGGCCGCGCCGCAAAACGAGCTCACCGCGCGGTTGCCGTGCTTCGCCACCGCCTGTCCGCACGCGGCGGCGGCGACCGACGCCATCGAGGAAAGATTGAACGATCCCTTGTTGTCGCCGCCGATGCCGACGATATCGAGCAACGGGACGCGGGCGGAGAAAGGGCGGCACTTGTCGACAAGCACGGACGCGCACCCGGCGATCTCTTCGGCGGTCGCGCCTTTCGCCTCCAAGGCGCACAGAAATCCCGCCAATTTCGGATCCGACAGATTGCCTTCCGCCATTTCCAGCATGAAGGAACGCGCCGTTTGTCTGCCCATATCCTCTCCCGCGATCAATCCGGAGAGAACGGCGCGCGCGGGAAATGGCTCGCGGCGGTAATTGACGAAATTCTCCAGGATTTTCCGCCCCATTTCCGATCCGACCGATTCGGGGTGGAACTGTACGCCCTCGACCGCGTGCTCTTTATGGCGGACGGCCATGACGTCGCCGTCGATTCTGCTCCAGGCTGTTGCCTCGAGGCACTCGGGAAGGTCGGGGTCGGCGACCAGGGAGTGATAACGCATGAACATGGACGGAGACGGTATGTTTCGGAAACAACCGCGCCCGTCGCAAAGCGTCTCGTCGGCCTTGCCGTGCATGATGCGTTTTCCCCGGCGAATCTTGCCGCCAAGGGCGGACACGATAATTTCATGCCCCAGGCAAACGCCGAGAATGGGGACTTTTCCAATGAAGCGCCTGACCGTTTCGAGGCTGCCGGGATATTCCTCCGGCCGGCCGGGCCCGGGGGAAAGTATCAAGCCATCGACGGCGCTCGCATCCGGATCGGCGGGACGGTACGCATCCGGGCGGATCGTCGTCACCGATCCGGGGACGATTTGCCGAAACATCTGCGCCAGGTTGTGGGTGAACGAATCAAAGTGATCGATGATCAGATACATGGCTCATCCTCCTTTGAACGGCATCTTGGCGATGCGGCGGGGAAATCGCGGCGTATGCGGGCGGCGGTGGCGGGGGAGGGGCATGCTTATGATGTTTCGCTCGCGTCGCTGCCGGACTCCATGGTTTTCAGCAAAGCCATCAGCTTGTGGGTGGTCTCGGCGAGCTCGGTTTCCGGGTCGGAGTCGTAGACGATCCCCGCGCCGGCCTGGAGCCAGAGGCGTCCGTTTTTTTGCAGGGCCGAGCGTATGGTTATGCAGGTGTTGAGATCCCCGCCCGGCTCGATGAAGCCGACGATGCCGGCGTAGGACCGGCGCGGATGCTTTTCCAGCCTGTCCAGCGTTTCCATGGCGCGGATTTTCGGCGCTCCGGAGACGGTGCCGGCGGGAAAGGATGCGCGGAGCGCGTCCATGTTTGACTTCCCGTCCTCCAGTTCCGCTTCGACGCGCGAGGAAATATGCATCACATGGGAATACTGTTCGACCGACATGAAGTCGGCGACGTGAACCGATCCCGTCCGGGCCACCCTTCCCAGGTCGTTCCTTGCCAGGTCGACCAGCATGACGTGCTCCGCCCGCTCCTTCTCATCCTCCAGGAGTTCCTTTTCCAACCGGGAGTTTTCAGCGGGATCGGCGTTTCTGGGGCGGGTTCCGGCGAGCGGTTTCAACGTCATCCGCCCCTCCTTGATTCTGAGGTGCATTTCCGGGGAAGCGCCGAAAAGCTGGAACTCGCCGAAATCGATATGGAACATATACGGGGAAGGATTGATGGAACGAAGACGCCGGTAACTTTCGAGCGAGGGACGGGCGGTTTCCACCTCCACCCGCCGGGACAGAACCGCCTGAATCAGACCGCCCGACTCGATCTCCGCCTTGATGCGTCGGACGCCGTCGAGGAAATCCCGTTCCGATCGACGGTCCGGGACGATACGGGTTAGGCCGGGGCTTTTGTCGTCCACCATATAATTGAAATCGAAATCGAGAATCCGCTTCTCCGCGCGATCGACCGCGTCCGCGAGATCTATTTGGCGTTCATGGTAGTTGACGCCATGAAGATAGATTACGTCGGCATGATGATCGTAGATCAAGAATACGTGTCCGAAAAGGAAAACCGCGTCGTCTATTCCGATGTCGTCCTTTTTCGCCGTCAGCCTGGCCGTGTCGCAACGCGCGGCGAACTCGTAGCCGACGTAGCCGAAACCGCCGGTCGGATAGGGGAAGTCCTGGTGCAGCGCGGGATGCTGGTCGGCGAAATAGCCGGCGGCGTCCAGAATGTCCCGGGCCTTGAAAAAATCGAAACGCGCTTCGGGTTCGCCCGCCGCCCTGTACAGCACCTCCTCCCCCCTCTGAATGAGGCGAAAAGCCTCGTCCAGGACGAGAAGCGAATAGCGCGATCGGCCGCGCTGGAACGAGGAGGATTCGAAAAGTATCTTCGCGTTCAATTTTTTCGCCAAGGCGAAAGGAGTGTATTTTTCCCCGGCGATCATCCGGATTATTCCGTCGGTTCTCACTGTTCGTTCGTGCATGGGCCGCTCCATAGACTAGGGAAACAAAAAAAGGACAACCTTTCGGCTGTCCTGGAGTATTCGACTTTTCCGGGGGAATTCCCCCGGCGAATAGCGATTGGGGGGATTAGCTCCGGGTAAAGGCGAGCGGGACAGCCGACGGCGAAACACGCCACCAGTTGCCGCGCCACCACTGGGTGGGAAGGGGGGAAACAACAAGCACTTGACCACGATTCATCGCGGTCAAAGCGAACCCGGCGCTTTCTGTGTTACGGTCGTTTAAATGCATGAGCGCGTTTTTCTCCGAAAAACCCGAACTTGACGC
>JAISXA010000034.1 GCA_031270685.1 Planctomycetota bacterium | reverse complement strand
CGAACCCCCTTGGCGCGCAACAGATCGGTGATGCGCAGCATGAAGATGTTTTCCGCGCCGTAGGCCTGGAGACTGACGGTCGGGAAGCGGCTTAACACTTCCGCGCAACGCTCCCCGGTCCCGGCCGGCAACGCGCGGCCGGATACGATTTCGCGCCGGCCGAAGTCGTAGAGCGCCGCGCCGCCATAGAGAATGCAAGGCAGGCCGATATCAAGCGCTTTGGCGATCCACGCCGTCGAAAGCGGCGCGCGCCCGGTGCACAGCGTGAGCAACCCGCCGGCGTCGACAAAGCGCTTCGCCGCAATCTTCACGCGCTCGGGAATGGCCATGTCGCCGCGCAACAGGGTTCCGTCGACATCGGTGAAAAACAGGTAGCGAGCCACGATTCCGATCCTCCGAAAAACTTGCGGATTGATTCAAACCGCGATGCGCGCGGTCGACTTTTCAAGGAAATGAAAAGCCGCAGTTCGATTTCTTCGAAAAGTAGACAATAACCGATTGAAAAGAAACGGGCAAATGCAAAAGTCAATAAAATCCCAAAAAGCTTCAAAAATTGGCAGAAAAAGAATTGATTTGAATTCTTTTGAAACTTTTTTTGAAATAATGGTTGACTATCGGCTTGCGACCGGTTATAAGATCGGGATATATTTAAACCTGTTCGTCTGACCTTTCTCCGGGCAAAAAAAGCGCTCTTGCGCCGTTGACGTTTCTATCGAAATACTTTGTTCTTGTACGCCCGTTCATTCCGCGGGGCGCCGTTTTTGGTTCATAATCCATCATGACTGCGTGACTGCGGGACGTATCAATTAATCCGAATCATGACTTGCCGAAAAGGGAGAGGGAATGGCAAAACGCTTGAAAATCGGCATCGCCGGATTGCGCGGCCTCACTTACTTCCCGGGCATCGCCGATATGCCCGACGTCGAGGTCGGCGCTTTCTGCGACTTGGACGAAACGGCGCTGAACCGCGCCGCCGCCGAATACCGCATCCCGAATCGTTTCCGGATTTACGAGGACATGCTTGCCTCGGACATCGACGCGGTGGTCGTGGGGACGCCCATGAACCTGCACGCCGGGCAATCCATGCTGGCGCTGCGGGCGGGCAAACACGTTCTGTCCGAGGTCATCGCCGGAACCAACGTCAACGAACTCTTCTGGCTCAAGGAGGCGGTGGAGAAGTCGGACCGGACCTACATGATGTGCGAGAACTACTGTTACCGCCCGGATGCGGTTCTCGCCAAAAAACTGGCGGAAAAGGACTTTTTCGGCGACCTCTACTTCGCCGAGTCCGAATACATCGAAGACATCAAATCCTGGCTGACCCTGCCCAACGGCGCCCCGAGTTGGCGGCAGACATGGCAGGTCGGCAAGCGCGGGGCGTTCTATCCCACGCATTGCCTTGGCCCGATCATGAAATGTTTCGGCGACGACGCCATCGACGAGGTATGCTGTTTCGGCGTCGGTCCCCATACCGCGCCGGAATTCCGCCAGGAGGACACCACCACCACCATCATCAGGACGAAGAAGAAGCGGCTGATTCAGCTCAGAATCGACGTCATGTCCAACCGGCCGAACCAGAACTTCTATTTCGTGCTCCAGGGTACGCGCGGCGCGATCGAATCGCCCCGCGGCCCCTTCGGCAGCCAGGACCTGTACAAGGCCTACAGCTGCGACGGAAAAGTGAAGGTTTCGCGCGGCATCCTCTGGGAGGACTTCTGGAACTACCGCCATCTGCTTCCGGAAAACTACCGGAACATGCCCGAGGGCGCAAGGAAGCTCGCGGCCAACGGCGATTACAATTCCTGCGGCGGCGACTATTACGTCATCCAGGATTTCATCCGCGCCGCGCGGGGCGAGATCGAGTCGCCGGTCAATGTCTACGAGGCGTGCGAATGGTCGGCGGTGGCGTTGTTGTCGGAAATTTCCGCCGAAAACAACGGCCGCCCGGTCAAGATGCCCGATTTCCGGGGCGGCCGGGAAAGCATGGAACTGCGGCTTTGAAAGCGGGGAAGCGCGTCGGAGTCGGAAAGCATGCTCAAGGACGAACGGCTCGAGAAGATCGAGGAATACGTCAATAGCAACCGCTATGCCTCGCTTCACGAGCTGGCCGGGCGTTTCGCCATCTCGAAGGCGACCATTCGCCGCGACCTTGAGGCGCTGGAGCGGAAAAAACGGGTTGTCCTCACCAGGGGCGGGGCGTCGTCGATAAACAAGGGATCCTCCTACGAGCTGCCTTATTTCGAAAAGCGCCAGTCCCGCCACGAGGAGAAGGTGCGGATCGCCCGGGCGGCCTGCCGGCGCATTAGGCCGGGCGAAACGGTGATGATCGATTCCGGCACCACCGGCTATGAAATGGCCGATTTCATGGCCGATATACGCGGCGTCTACGCCGCCACCAACGACCTGATGACGGCGCTCGCGCTCACCAAGCACCCCGACCTCGACCTCATCGTCATCGGCGGCAACGTGCGCAAGGGCTTTTACACCGCCCACGGCTATTTCGCCGCCGCCGATATCGGCAACTACTATTTCGACCGCGCCTTCCTCTGCGTGGACGCGATCAACCTGAAGTACGGCTGCATGATCACCAACGCCGACGAGGTGGACGTCAAACAGGGCATCATCAACTCGGCAAAGGAGGTGACCGTCATCTGCGACCACAGCAAGTTCGCCGAAACCGCGTTCGTCAGCGTCGGCACGCTGGACAAGGTTCACGGCATAATCACCGGCCGCGAGTTGGACCGGAAAATTTACGACGCGTTCACGGAGAAGGGATGCCGGATTGAACTGGTGTGACCACAAGCTTTCCCGCCTGCCGTTCGAGCCCCCGGGATCCGGCATGGACCGTTCCGGCCCGATCCTGACACTCGACAAGGTCAGCAAATATTACGAAGCGCAAAACGGCGGCGAACTGCTGGCGGTCAAGGAGGTCAGTCTGGGCGTGCGGGACCGGGAGTTCATCTGCATTCTCGGCCCCACCGCCTCGGGAAAATCCACGCTGCTGAAGATGATGGGCGGCATCGAAAAGCCCACCCTCGGGACGATGTCGCTGCGGGGCGAGATTTTCGAGGACGGCATACCGGCGAACAAGCTGCGGAATTTCGGCTTCGTCTTCCAGCAGGACAACCTGTTGCCATGGCGGACGGTGGTGAAGAACCTGCGGCTGCCGCTGGAGGTGTTCCACTCGGCCGGCCACGGCTCCGCCGACCGCATCGCCGAGATGCTGACGCTGGTCGGACTCCAGGACTACGGCGACGTCTACCCGCACGAACTGTCCGGCGGCATGCGCCAGCGGGTCAGCCTGGCCAGGGCCATGGTTCACGACCCAGACATCCTGCTCATGGACCAACCGCTCGGCGCGCTCGACGCCATCACCCGCCGGATGCTCTCCCACGAACTGCTGCGCATTTCGCGCGCGACGCGGAAGGTGATGGTGATGGTGACCAACAACATCGACGAGGCATTGCTCCTCGGCGACCGGATTCTGGTCCTGACCGCCCTGCCCGGAGAGATCGCCTTCGAGGCGGCGAACGATATCCCGGCGGAGGCGAGGAACGAGGCGATCATCGAGAACGCGCGCTACAAGGCGCTTCGCGCTCTGCTCGACGATATCGTGCATGCGCAGAGCGAAGCGGGGCGGACGGCCGGGCGCACCGGGGGAGACGGCGAATGACGACTACGACCGCGCGGCAAACCCCGCCGGTAAAGGGCAAACCGCTCAAGAGGAAAACGGAGCCGATTTGCTACATAGCCCCGATCATCCTGTTCGTGGCGGTCGTCGCGGCGTGGGCGCTGTTCGTCTCGGCGTCGGGGATATCGCGCACCATACTTCCCTCCCCCTTCGCGATATTCCGGGAAATGAGCAAAAATTTCGTGCGCGACATCCTCCCGCACCTGCTGTTTACGCTACGGGTCATCCTCACCGGATACGCGGTGGCGGTGCCGCTCGGGATACTCATCGCCGCCGTGTGTTCCCAATACCGCATCATCATCAAGGCGACCACCCCGCTCATCATCCTGCTGGTGGTGACGCCGATGATCACCATGGTGCCGCTGTTCATGCTGTGGATGGGTTTCGACAGCAAGGTCAGGGTGATCGTGGTCATCCTCCAGGCGACGCCGATCATCTGTCTGAACACCCTGACCGGCTTCACCACCACCGAGGGCGCGAAGCTCGAGTTGATGCGCGCCATGGGCGCGACCAGGCTGCAGACCTTCGTCAAGCTCATCTTTCCCAACGCCCTGCCCCAGGTGTTCACCGGCCTCAAGCTCGGCTGCATCTTCTCCACCATCGCCGCCATGAGCGCCGACCTCGCCGCCGGCAAGGAGGGACTCGGCTACCGCATTCAGCAGTATTCCAGCCTGATCATGACCGAAATGGCTTACGGCACCATCCTCATCGTGGCGCTTATCGGAATCGTCCTTTTCCAGATCGTGGTGATGATCGAGAGACGGGTCATACTGTGGGTCAGGTGAAACATCGGGGGGAGCGATAGTTGTCGAACGCCAAAATCCGGCTCGTCGGGCTGAACAAGCTGTTCCATACCCGCTTCCAGACCATCGAGGCGGTGCGGAACGTGGACATGGAATTCGCCGCCGGCGATTTCGTGTCCATCATCGGCCCCAGCGGCTGCGGCAAGTCCACCATCATCCGCATGATCGACGACCTGATCAAGCCGACCTCGGGCGAGATTTTCATCGACGGCCGGCGCGTCAGCCCGCACCGCCGCATTCCGCCGGAGGTCATCCGCAAGATCGGCTTCATTTTCCAGCAGCCCAACATGTATCCGTGGATGACGGTGCGGGAAAACGTCATGCTGCCGCTTCGGGTCTTCGGGCTCAGGGATCCCGAATGGGCCCGCCATGCCGACGCGCTCATCGAAATGACCGGGCTGCGGGAGCAGCGGCACGCGTACCCGACCGAGCTTTCCGGAGGCTCGATGCAGCGCGCCGGGGTGATTCGCGCCATGGTGCACAAGCCCGACATCCTGCTCATGGACGAACCCTTCGGGGCGCTGGACGAAATGACCCGCGAACAGTTGAACCTGGAGCTTCTGGACATCTGGCGCGCCACCGGCAAGACCATCGTCTTCATCACCCATTCGGTACAGGAAGCGGTCCTGCTTTCAAACCGGGTGTACGTGATGGGCACCAATCCGGGACGGGTGGTGGACGAGATCGCCGTCGATCTGCCCCGCCCCCGCAACCTGAAGCTGATCGTTTCCGACCGCTTCGCCGGGTATTGCGAACTCCTGACCGGCAGGATCGGCCAAGTGGAGCTGAGCCAAATCAAATAACGCGCCGCCGGCGCGATCTACGGGGAATTGCGATGGGTTTGACGCTTGAACAACGCAGGGAACTTCGCCGCCGGAAGGACAGGCGCGACCGCATCGTCGGCATCCTCGCGCCGACCTTCACCTTCGTCCTGCTTCTGGCGGCATGGGAGGCGCTGGTGGTTTGGCTGGAAATCCCGACCTGGCAGATCCCCCGTCCGAGTTCGGTGTTCGCCGTCATGTTCGGCAGCTTCGGCGAATTCCTGCCGCACATCATCCGCAGCTATTCCACGATCATCATCGCCTTCGCCTGCGCCTCCGTCGTCGGCGTCGCGCTCGCCGCGATCCTCACCAACTTCAAGGCGTTGGGCGTGGCGCTGACGCCCTACATCAACATGCTCTGCACCACCCCGGTGATCACGCTGGTGCCGCTGCTGCTGCTCATGTTCGGCTTCGGGCAGTGGGTGCTGATCCTGGCGGTCACCCTCCAGGCCTTTCCCATTCTCAACATGAACGCGAGCACCGGCTTCAACAACGTCGAAACGCTCAAGCTGGAACTGATGGGCTCGCTCCGGGCGACCAGGGTGCAAACCTTCCGCCACTGCATCCTCCCCGCCTCGCTTCCCAACGTCTTCACCGGCATGAAGCTGTCCGGCATCTTCGCCACCACCGCCTGCGTCAGCTCGGAATTCTCCGGGGGCAATCGCGGCCTGGGCGCGCGGATCATCGCCTACACCCAGTTCATGAAGATGGACAAGGCTTTCGCCTGCATCTTCTTCGTCGCCGTTATCGGGCTGTTTCTGTACACCCTCACCAGCTACCTCGAGACCAGGGTCGTCAAATGGAAGATTTGACGGCTATTTTCGTGAGGTGATCCATCGGCCGTTTTTTTTTGAGGAGACAAACATGAGAAAAGTTTTGATGATGCTTCTTGCCGCGGCGATTCTCGGTTCCGCCGCCGGCGGCGGCGAGGCCAGGACCGTGCGTTTCGTGGTTCCGCGCGCGCTCGAATGCATGGACGACATGGCCATCTGGTCCGCCGACCATCTCGGCTACTTCAAGGAGGAGGGCATCGTGTTCCAGATGGAGCAGGCCTTCGGCACCACCGACATCAGGATGATCGCCACCGGCCAGGCCGATTTCGGCTATCCCTCCCCCAACCTGATCCTCGCCTCCATCGAGGCGGGACTGCCGGTCAAGGCGGTGTGCGCCGCCGACGCCATCAACATCTTCGGCATGGCCGTGCGCGCCGACAGCGGCATCAAGGCCTGGAGCGACCTCAAGGGCAGGACCATCGCCCTCGGCGACGCCGCCTGGGCGACGATCGCCGCCCCGACGGTCAGCGCCGCCGGGCTCGACCCGGACCGGGACATCGAGTACATCGTCGCCGGAGACAGCCGTTACCAGATGGTGAACGAGAAGAAGATCGACGCCCTGTTCACCTGGATTTCCGAGTTCGAGCAGCTCAAGGGCCAGGGCTTCGACTTCATCTATCTCGACGGCAACCAGGTGCTTCCGGTTCTCGCCAACCCGGTCATCACCAACAACGCCCTGATCGCCAAGGATCCCGGCCTGATCACCCGCTATACCCGCGCCATGATGAAGGGCTTGTACTTCGTCTACAAGAACCCGGAGGCCGGCGCCGACATCGTCCTCAACAAGTTCCCCGCCATCCAGATCACCTGGGAGGGCGCGCTCGGTTGCGCTTACGGCCGCAACCAGCAGGCGTTCGGCACCGATGACGCCACCGCCAGGCAGATTCTCGGCGACGGCATCGGCTACATGGCCCCGAAGAAGTGGGACGAGGTCATTTACTGGGCCGAAAAGGTGGGCGTGATTTCCAAACCCATTCCGCCCGCCGACGTGTTCACCAACGACCTCCTCGATCTCAAGTGGGACCGGGCCAGGGTCGAGGCCGACGCCGCGAAGTACGTGTGCACCTCGCAGGTCTACAAGGACGCGCATCGGTAATGCGGCTGTTTGCCGACTTTCGACTTTTGAAGGAAATCGGGCCAACCGCCGCCCGATTTCCTTCAAAGTCCGCCCGTTCCGGGAGACCCGCCATGAAATACATACTCTGCTACGGTGATTCCAATACCTGGGGCTACGAACCGGAAACGGCCCGGCGCTACGATTTCGATCTGCGCTGGCCGGGCGTTGTGCAGGCCGCCCTGGGAAGCGGCTACCACCTTTACGAGAACGCTCTCAATGGACGCACCACCGTTTTCGACGATCCGATCGAGGAAGGCCGTTGCGGCAAGGCCGGATTCGCCGGCGTGCTGGAGGGCGCGGCGCCGCTTGACCTGGTCGTCATCATGCTCGGCACCAACGACGCCAAGCCGCGCTTCGGCCTTGCCCCCTGGGATATCGGCTGGGGCATGGATCTCCTGGTGCGGTACGTGAAGCGCGCCCAATGCGGCCGCGACGGCGGGGAGCCGAAGATGCTGATCGTCTCGCCGCCGAAGATGGGCGGCGACTGGAGCGGAACGCTCCTCGGAAAGGTTTTCGACGACAGCTCGGTCAGGCGCGCGGCGGCCCTGCCCGCGATCTACGCCGAGATCGCCGAACGGAACGGCGTCGACTTCTTCGACGCCGCGCCGTACACCGAACCGGGGTCCGACTGCGTCCACCTTCTCCCCGAATCGCACCGCAGACTGGGAGCGGCGATGGCGGACAAGATTCGGTCGCTGGTCTGATCCGGCAACGGAACAACCGGGGAGCCCCGCATGGACTACAAGAAACTGCTGCGCGATTTCATGGGCAAGTTCGGGCCGTCCGGCTATGAGAAGGAGATCGCCTACCTCCTTCGCGACACCCTTTCCGGCCTGGCGGATTCGGTCGCCGTCGACAGGATCGGCAACGTCATCGCCACCTTCGCGGGAAGCGATCCCGAATGCCCGTCGGCGATGATCTTTGCCCATCTCGACCAGCTCGGGTTCATTGTCCGCCGGATCGAGCCGGACGGCTTCATCCAGGTCGACCGGCTGGGCGGCGTTCCCGAGAAGGTGCTGCCCGGGCTCAATCTGCGCATCCTGACGAAACGGGGCGGTTACGTCGACGGCGTGTTCGGCAACAAGTCGCACCACGCCGCCGGCGCGGACGAGAAATACCGGGTCGATCCGGTGACTTCGCTGCTCGTGGACATCGGAGCCGGAAGCGCCGGGGAGGCGCGCGCCCTCGGCGTTGACATCGGTTGTCCCGCGACCTATCTCCCGTTCAGTCAGGAACTGGCCGGCGATTTTGTCTCCGGAACCGCCGTGGACGACCGCGGCGGACTGGTCGCGCTGGCCGTCGCGGCTGCGCGGCTCAAGGGAAAACGCCCCCGCGCGACCGTGCATCTGGTGGGGACGGTATGGGAGGAATTCAACCTGCGCGGGGCGATGATCGCCGCCCGTTCCTGCCGGCCGGACATCGCGATCAGCCTGGACGTGGTGCTGGCCGGCGACACCCCCGATCTCGGACGGCGCTACGAGGCGGCGTGCGGCAAGGGACCCGCCCTGGTCTTGTACAGTTTCCACGGCCGGGGAACGTTGAACGGCACCCTCCCCCACGCCGGGCTGATCGAACTGGCGGAGCGGGCGGCGGCGGAGGAGGAAATACCGCTGCAGCGCTTCGCCGCGCTCGGCATCCTCACCGACAACGCCTACGCGCAGCTGGAGGGAATGGGCATGGCGGCCGTCGAACTGGGATTCCCGGCCCGCTACACCCATACCCCGGTCGAGGTGGCTAACGTCCAGGATATCGTCGCGCTGGGCGAATTGGCCGCCGCCATGGCCGGCCGCATCGGGTCGGACTTTCCGTTGAACCGCTATTGACGCCGAATCCGGGAGCGAACATGGGCTATTTTCTGGGGATCGACATCGGAACGTTCGAATCCAAGGGCATGCTTACCGACGAGGATGGCGCCTGCGTCGCCACCCATGTGGTCGGCCATCGCATGCAATCTCCGTGTCCGGGCTTTGCCGAGCACGACGCGCTCAAGGACTGGTGGGGAGATTTTTGCGCCATTTCCAAAGCGCTCCTCGACAAGTCCGGAGTCGGTCCGGGACAAATACTGGGCGTTGGCGCGAGCGCCATCGGTCCCTGTTGCCTGCCGGTGGACAAGGACTGCAACCCGCTGCGCCCGGCGATTCTCTACGGCGTCGACGTCCGCGCCGGGAAACAGATCGCCGCCCTGAATCAAAAACTCGGCGAGGACCGCATCCTCGCCAAGTACGGCAACCCCATCACCTCGCAATCCATCGGGCCGAAAATCCTGTGGATCCGGGAAAACGAACCGGAAATCTACAAAAGCGCCGACAAGTTCATCACCGCCTCCACCTATCTCACCGCGAAGCTGACGGGGAAATACCGCATCGACCGCTACACCGCCGCCTATTTCACCCCGATGTACAACCTGGAAGCGAACGACTGGGATTACGACAACCTCGCCGGGTTCTGCCGCCCGGAGCAGTTGGCAGAATGCCGCTGGGCCGACGAGGTGGTCGGCGGCGTCGCCGCGCGCGCGGCGGCCGAAACCGGGTTGCGCGAGGGAACGCCGGTCATCGTCGGTACCGCCGATGCCGCCGCCGACGCGGTGGGGGTGGGAGTCTTCAATCCCGGCGACATGCTGCTGATGTTCGGCTCCTCGGTCTACATCATCCATATCGTCCCCAAGCTCACCACCGACCGTCGCTATTGGTCCGGCCCCTATCTATTCAGGGACACCTACATGGTCGCGTCGGGGATGTCCACCGCCGGCACCCTCACCCGCTGGTTCCGCGACCAGCTCGCGCCGGATATGGTCTTGCGCGAGAAGGAGGGCGAAGGCAACGCCTACGACCTGCTGCTCGCCGCAACCGGCCGCGTGCCGCCCGGGTCCGAAGGCCTGATCGTGCTGCCCTATTTCAGCGGCGAGCGCACGCCCATCAACGACCCCGCCGCGCGCGGGGTCGTCTTCGGCCTGATGCTGCACCACACGCGGGCGCATATCTATCAGGCCTGCCTGGAGGGCGTCGCCTACGGGATCGCCCAGCATTTCAGGGGTTACGCTGAAATCGGCATGCGGACGGACAAGGTGGTCGCGGTCGGCGGAGGCGTCAGGAGCGCGAAATGGATGCAGATCGTCGCCGATGCCTGCGGCCGCGAACTGCTTCTGGGCGGCGCGTACGGCGCGCCCTACGGCGACGCCTTGATGGCCGCTTTGGGCGTCGGCCGCTATGCGTCCGTCGACGACATCGCCAGGCGGGTGACTTTCACCGGCGGGGTGAGGCCGAACCCGGCCAACGCCGAGGCGTATGCGCGCGGCCTGGAAGTATATACCCGGTTGTATGAGCAGACTAGGGACCTGATGCATCTTTTGTAACGGGACGCGGCCTGGTCCGCAGGAAGGGACGGCCCACATTCGGAGGAGCGAGCAATCATGCAGTGGATCAAGGATCTTTTCAAAACCGAGAAACCGATCATCGCCATGTGCCATTTCCAGCCCATGCCCGGCGACCCGTATTACGACGCCGAGGGCGGCATGGAGAAGGTGGTCGAACTGGCGCGGCACGAACTGACCGCCCTCCAGAACGGCGGCGTGGACGCGGTGATGTTTTCGAACGAAATGAGCCTCCCCTATCTCACCAGGGTTCACCCGGAGACGACGGTGGCCATGGCCCGGGTCATCGGCGAACTCAAGTCCGGGATCAGGGTGCCTTACGGCGTGAACGTGCTCTGGGATCCGGTCGCCTCCATCGACCTGGCGGCGGCGGTGGACGCCAGGTTCATCCGTGAAATCCTCACCGGCGTCTACGCCAGCGACTTCGGCGTCTGGAACACCAACGTCGGCGAGACCATCCGCCACAAGATGCATCTGCATCAGGACAAGCTGAGGATACTATACAACATCGTCCCCGAGGCGGCGGTTTACATGGGTGAACGCGACATTCGCGACATCGCCCGTTCCACCGTTTTCAACAACCGCCCCGACATCCTGTGCGTTTCCGGGCTCACCGCCGGCATTGAAACCGATGCCCAGATTCTGGCCCAGGTCAGGGAAGCCGTCCCCGGCACCCCGGTTTTCTGCAACACCGGCTGCCGCGAGGACAACATCGCCCGCCAGCTCGCCGCTTCCGACGGCGCCGTGGTCGGCACCACCTTCAAGGTGGACGGCAAGTTCGAGAATCTGGTTGACGAGAAGCGCGTCGCCGGCTTCATGAAGGCGGTGCGGAATTTCCGCGATGGCGGATGATCGTGAAAATGGCGTTGGGAATTCGGATGCGCAGACCCTGCCTCAGTTCAATCAAGATTCTGGCGTCTGTTGCCGGGTCCTCCGCTTGGTGCGGGAAAGGGTGACGGGAGTATTGTTCGCCCATGGGAGACGGTCACAAAGAACCCCGCAATCTTCGATGATTGCGTTTCATTCTCCGCCGCAATCCGTATCGGGCGAAAGAGATGGCGGCCATGCGCGAACGCAAGCTGTCCTTTCTGAAGAAGAAGATGGATGATTACAATAGCTACCTCCTGAGCTACCTCCTGGACCATCCCCGTGCCAAGGCCGACTTGGCGGTCCGGCGGGAGGAAGCGCGGGTGAAGAAGCTGGGGATGGACGCCTATTGCCAGGTGGAATTGTCGGGGCGGACCTTGTCCT
>JAISXA010000025.1 GCA_031270685.1 Planctomycetota bacterium | reverse complement strand
AGAAAGACGCTGGGCATCGTCAACCAGAACATCGTGTTCGCGCTGGCGGTAAAGATCGGCGTTCTCGTCCTTGGGGCCCTCGGCTATGCCACGATGTGGGCGGCGGTGGGCGCGGACGTTGGCGTATCGGTCTTGGCCATCGCCAACGCCATCCGCGCCCTGAACGTCAAGGAATTCGAACCCAGGGCGGCGTCAGCGTAAAAGCCGGAGGCAAACCCGCAACTGCGGCCGGCGGCATGATTAGGGTTGCCTGAAGCGTGGACTTTTGGAGAAAAGCGAACAAGCCGCCGTTCGCTTCTCTCCAAAGTTTCCCGGGGTTCCATTTTTCGTCGGGAATTATTGCCAGGCCGGCGACATCGCCCGACCTGACGAAAAATCAACCCATTGACCCGTAAGCAGCAACATCTTTGGAGGAAATCGGGCGGCGGTCGGCCCGATTTCCTCCAAAGGTCGACATTGAAGGCCCCTCCGGCTTGTCGGCGGCGGCGGCTCGCGTCAGACCGGCTTGGAGAGCATTTTGCCGCTGGCCTGGATATAGTTCATCACCTTGTAGATGAGGCGCGCGGCGGCGAGGTCGGACTGGATGGCGCCTTCCACCGGGCACAGCTCGGTGACGTCGATGGCGGCGATGCGGCGGCGGGAAGCGACCTTCTTCAGAAGGCGCAGCAACTGCCACCAGCGTAGTCCCCCCGGCTCGGCGACGCCGACGGCGTGGGCGATGGACGGATCGAGGCCGGTCATGTCGACCGACAGATAGACGGGGCTGCGGAGTTCGTCGATCACCGCGTCCTGCCAGCTTTCCTCGGAGTCGCGGTCGATGTCGGCCATGAAGAACGTCTCCACCGGGATGGAACTGTCCATGATGCGTTCGAACGCGTCGCGCGACAAGGTGCGGATGCCGACCTGGCAGATGGAAGGCGCGTTGTCGAGCTCGAGCACGCGGCGCATGACGGTATGGTGCGTTTCATCGTCGTCATCCGCGTCGTCGAGGTCGGCGTTGGCGTCGATATGGAGCACGGAGAGTTCGGGCGAGCGTTCGAGAAGCGTTTTGATGCCCCAGAGGGAGACGGTGCCGTCGCCGCCGAGGATGATCGGGACGGCGGTGGAGTCCAGCGCCGCCCTGACCTGGCCGGAGACCCATTCCTCCAGCATGCCTGGATCCTGCGGCGCGCTTTCGGGAGCGAGCGAGTGTACGCCGACCAGGTCGACGAGGGTGAGGCCGGTCTCTTCGTCATAGTCTTCGATCAGGCTGGACGCGTCCATGATTTTCCGGGGAGCCATGGCCTGGCCGCGAATGTAGCTGGCGGTGGCGTCGTGCGGGGCCGGGATGAGGGAGAAATACGCTTCCGCCAGTTCGGCGCTCTCGTACCCAAGAAAATGTGCTTCGGCGTCTGCCATGATGGAGCTCCTTCAAACAGGGATATCCGCTTAATGTGCCGTGTCAAAACAGGTTGCGTCATCAGAAAAAAGCCGGGGACGCAGTGGGCAAACAATCCAACCCGGCATGGCCGCTTTTCGCCATGCCCATGGAGAAGGGATAAATGATATGCAATTGCGAAGGAAACGCAAGCGGGAAGTGGAAATCCTTCAAAAGTCCACTATACGGGGCTTGGACGCGCCGCGCCGGGCGAAGATTCTCGGTTATCCGTGGATTTTTGCAAATTGGGCATTCAAACCGCCGAATGCCCAATTTGTTAAAATTACGATCCTTGCGGCGCATGCGTTTTTGATCTTTGAAAAACGGCGACTGGCGGCCGGGAGTGCAAAATGGCGAAATACAGGAACGCGGCGGAACGGATCGGCGATTTCCGCCCGGTCGAGATGCGCCTCGCGCCCGAGGAACTGATCGGCGAGATGAAGCGCTGCCAGGACTGCGGCATCCCCTTCTGCCACGCGGCCGGATGCACCCTCATGAACGCGATCCCGGAAATAAATGCGCAGGCGCTTGCCGGGCGTTGGCCGATGGCGCTCGCGACGCTCCTGGACGCCAGCCCGTTCCCGGAATTCACCGCCCGGGTCTGTCCCGGCTTGTGCGAGGGCTCATGCGTGCAAGGCATGCACGGCGCTCCGGTGCAATGCCGGCAGATCGAGAAGGAAGTGATTGAATGCGGCTTTTCGATGGGATTGGTGCAGCCGAGGATTCCCGCGTACAGAACGGGCGTCGGCGTCGGCGTGGTCGGGTCCGGTCCCGCGGGACTGGCGGCGGCGTGGCGGCTCAACCAGGCCGGCCTCAATGTGACCGTTTACGAAAGGGACGCGCGTCCCGGCGGGTTCCTCCGCTACGGCATCCCGGATTTCAAACTGGAAAAGGAGGTTCTTGATCGGCGCGTTGATATGCTTGCCATTGAAGGAGTTGTATTCGAATGCGGCGTCGAGGCCGGCGTCGATGTTTCCGGACGGTTGCTGAAAAAACGGCATGGCCTTATAATGCTTGCCGGAGGGGCGAGGAAAAAGCGGGATCTCGCCGTTCCCGACCGGAGTCTGAACGGCATACATTTCGCGACGGACTTTCTGGGCGCCGTAAACCGTCGCGTCTCGGGAGAAGCGCAAGACTTTCCGGCGGCGATGGATCCGCGCGGGAAACGGGTGGTCGTCATCGGCGGCGGCGACACCGGTTCGGACTGCGTCGGTTCTTCGTGGCGGCTGGGCGCGCGCGACGTTCTCCAGGTGGAAATCATGCCCGAGCCGCCCCGCGAGCGCGCCGAAGGCAATCCGTGGCCGGAATGGCCCAGGATCCGGCGCGATTCGTCGAGCCACGAGGAAGGCGGCGAACGGCGCTGGTCGGTGGCGACGCTCGAGTATTTGCCGGCCGAAAACGACCTCGCCCGCGTCGGCGGCCTTCGTTGCGCCGAGGTTGATTGGAGCGGCGACGGCGCCGGATCCGGGCCGACGGTCAGGGATGGGAGCGAACGCATCGTCCAGACCGATATGGTATACTTGGCGTTGGGGTTCACCGGCCCCGAGGACAATCCGATCTTCGCCGATCTCGGCGTCGCGAGAGGCGCGGACGGACGTCTGGCGGTCGACGGGGACGGGCGCGCCGGGGCGGGAGTGTATGCGGCCGGCGATGCGGCAACCGGGCCAAGCCTGGTGGTCCGGGCGATTGCCGACGGTTTGCGAGTGGCGGAAACGCTGCTGGTCGACCACCTGGATTACTACAACCAATTCGCATCGCGGCAGGCGCTGGCGGGAGTGTTGTCCCACGCCTGAGTGGTGTTACGAAAGGGCGTGCATGGACGAAGCCGACGTGTCGGAATATGAGCCGCGGGAATGCCCGCGCGAGGAATGCGGCATTTTCGGCGTTTATGGCTGCCCCCAGGCGGGGAGTCTGATCTATGAGGGCCTGTTCTCGCAACAGCATCGCGGACAGGAGGGGGCGGGCATAGTCGTCTCCGGCGACAAGGTAAGAAGCCTCAAGGGGCAGGGGCTTCTGGTGGAGGCGATCGATTCCGCGGCGGCGGCGGCGCTGCCGGGAGAAATCGGCGTCGGGCATGTGCGCTATTCCACAACCGGAATCACCCGCGTGCAAAACGTCCAGCCCCTGGTCGGCGAAACGCTGGATGGCCTGTGGGCCGTGGCCCACAACGGGAATCTGGTCAACGCACCGCAGTTGCGTCGCCTGTTCCAGGACGGCGGGTCGTTGTTTCAGACCGGCACCGATTCGGAAGTCCTGCTGCATCTGCTGGCCTCGCCCATCCATCGCTTCCGGCCGGATCCCATCAAAAGCGCCTGCGAACGCTTGCGCGGGTCGTACGCCTTTCTTATCATGTCCGAGACAACCCTGACGGCGGTTCGCGATCCGCTGGGGTTCAAGCCGTTGGTGCTGGGCAGGCTCGGGGACGGTTGGGTGTTCGCGAGCGAAACCTGCGCGCTGGCGGCGGTCGGCGCCGAGTATCTGCGCGAGGTTGGACCGGGCGAGATCGTCACGGCGGGGCCGGACGGTTTGCGCACGGAATTGCTGGACGGCGCCGGGCGCCGGAGCGCCCGCTGCATTTTCGAACTCGTCTATTTCGCGCGTCCGGACAGCCTGGTCTTCGGGCATAACGTCCACCGCGTGCGGGTGGCGTACGGCGAGCGCCTCGCCGAGGAGCGTCCGGTCGATGCGGACATCGTGATATCGGTCCCCGACAGCGGCAATTCCTCGGCGCTCGGCTATTCCCGCAGGAGCGGCGTTCCCTTCGACCTGGGCTTCATCAGAAGCCATTACGTCGGTCGGACCTTCATCATGCCGGGCGCGAATTATCGCGCCGCCCAGGTGGACCGCAAACTCGCGCCGCTGCCGGAAGCGATGAAGGGGAAGCGGGTGGTGGTGGTTGACGATTCCATCGTGCGCGGCAACACCATGCGGCGGCGGGTGGGCTCGCTGCGCGGGTCCGGCGCGAAGGAGGTGCATTTGCGCATCGCCTGTCCGCCGATCCGCCATCCGTGCTACTACGGCATCGATTTTCCCACCAGCGACGAGCTCGTCGCCTGGAACCGGAGCGAAGCGGAGATATGCGAACTGGTCGGCGCGGACAGCCTCGGATATCTAAGCCTCGAGGGGTTGCTTTCCCCCTTCGGAGACAAGGACTCGTATTGCCTCGCCTGCTTCGACGGGGAGTACCCGATCGGGCAGGGTTCCAATTCCAAGGAATTGCTGGAATCGCGGAAAATGACGACCTGACCGGTCGTCATTTTTTATCGTTGGACGAGAAAAACCGATATATGCCCAAGCGCGACGACATCAAGAGAATCCTGCTGGTCGGGTCCGGTCCGATCGTCATCGGCCAGGCCTGCGAGTTCGACTATTCCGGGGCGCAGGCGTGCAAGGCGCTGCGCGAGGAGGGATACGAGCTCGTGCTCATGAACTCGAATCCCGCCACCATCATGACCGATCCGGAACTCGCCGACCGCACCTACATTGAGCCGATGACCGCCGACTTCGCGGCCGAGGTCATCCGGCGTGAGCGACCGGACGCCATCCTGCCCACCATGGGTGGCCAGACCGGCTTGAATATCGCGATGGATCTGCACAAGGGGGGGATACTTTTCGACTACGGCGTGGAGATGATCGGCGCCACGCCCGAGGCCATCGAGAAATCCGAGGATCGGGGCCTGTTCCGCGAGGCGATGCGCCGCATCGGCCTGAACGTGCCCGAATCCGGCAGCGCGCGTACGCTCGAGGAGGCCATGGCCGTCCGCAACCGGCTGCTGACCTGGCCGGTGGTGATCCGCCCCGGCTTCACCCTCGGCGGCGCCGGCGGCGGCATCGCCCGCGACCAGGAGGAGTTCGAGCGCCTCGCCGCGCGGGGCCTGGCCGCGAGCCCGGCGTCCGAAATCCTGGTTGAGGAGTCGCTTCTCGGCTGGAAGGAGTTCGAATACGAGGTCATGCGCGACCGGAATTCCAACAACGTCATCGTCTGCACCATCGAAAACCTGGATCCCATGGGCGTGCACACCGGCGATTCCATCACCGTCGCACCCGCCATGACGCTCACCGACCGCGAATACCAGTTGCTGCGGGACGCCTCCCTCGCGGTGATGAACGAAATTGGCGTGGACACCGGCGGTGCGAATGTCCAGTTCGCCGTCAACCCGGAGAACGGCCGGATGGTGGTCATAGAAATGAACCCGCGGGTATCGCGCTCCTCCGCGCTGGCATCCAAGGCCACCGGTTTTCCCATCGCGCGGATCGCCGCCAAGCTGGCCGTCGGCTACGCGCTGGACGAACTGCTTAACGACATCACCAGGGCGACGACCGCCTGTTTCGAACCCGCCCTCGATTACGTCGTCGTCAAGGCGCCGCGCTTCAATTTCGAAAAATTCGCCGGCACCTCCACCACGCTCGGCACCCAGATGAAATCGGTCGGCGAAACCATGGCCATCGGCCGAACCTTCAAGGAGGCGCTGCAAAAGGCGCTGCGGGGGCTGGAAACCGGGCGCGCCGGCTTCGGTTTGGACGGCAAGGACGGGGATTTTCTCTCCATGCCCCGGGAAAAGCTCGCCGCGGAGGCCGCCCGCCCGTCCGATGTCCGCGTCTTCGCGCTGGCGGCCGCCCTGCGGCTAGGCTTCGACGTCGAGGAGCTGCACCGGATCACCTCGATAGACCGCTGGTTCCTGCGGGAGATGGCGGAGATTGTCGCCTTCTCCGGGCATGTCCGAGAAAACGCGGTCACCCTGGAGGACCTCGCGGGGGATGTCCCGCTCTTCCGGCAGGCCAAGGCGATGGGTTTCTCCGACCGACAACTCGCGCAGCTGTACGCGCGCGACGAAAACGAGGTGCGCAACGCCCGCCATGCCGTCGGACTGCGCCCGTCCTTCCAGCTTGTCGACACCTGCGCGGCGGAATTCGCGTCGCTGACGCCGTATTACTATTCCACCTACGCCTCGGGCGTCTCCGCTTCGCTGCCCGACCCGGGCGGCGACCTCGGGAGGATCATGATTCTCGGCGGCGGGCCGAACCGCATCGGGCAGGGCATAGAGTTCGACTACTGCTGCTGTCATGCCTCGTTCGCGCTTCGCGACGCCGGCTGGCGGACGATCATGGTGAACTCGAATCCGGAGACCGTTTCCACCGATTTCGACACCGCCGATGTCCTCTACTTCGAACCGCTCACCCTCGAGGACGTTCTGGAAATCCACCACCGCGAGCGCCCCGGCGGCTCCATCGTCCAGTTCGGCGGACAAACGCCGCTCAACCTCGCCGACAGCCTTGCCGCGAACGGCGTGCGGATCATCGGCACCCCGCCCGCCAGCATCGACATGGCGGAGGACCGCAAGCTGTTCGGCGACCTTATGGACCGCCTCGGCATCAGGCAGCCGGCGCACGGCATGGCCGCCGATATCGACGAGGCGCTCGAGGCGGCGAAAATCGCCGGCTATCCCGTGCTCGCCCGGCCCTCCTTCGTGCTTGGAGGCAGGAACATGGTCATCGCCCACGAGGCGGCGGCGTTGCGGCGCTATATGCTGGAGTTGCGGGACGTGTCGCGCGACCGGCCGGTGCTGATCGACCACTACCTCGAGCAGGCCACCGAGGTGGACGTGGACTGCCTCTGCGACGGAACGGAGGTGGTGATCGGCGGCATGATGGAGCATATAGAGATCGCCGGCATCCACTCCGGCGACAGCGCCTGCGCGCTGCCGCCGCCGAACCTGGCCGGGGAGGTCATGGACCGCATCCGCCGCCACACGCGGGACATGGCGCTCGCGCTCAAGGTGCGGGGACTGATGAACGTCCAGTTCGCGGTGCAAAGGGAGGATATTTTCGTCCTCGAGGTCAACCCACGCGCATCGCGGACGGTGCCGTTCGTGAGCAAGGCGACGGGCGTCCCCCTCGCCAAGCTGGCGGCGTTGTGCATGGCCGGCTGGAAGCTCGGGGACCTTGGCTTCGCCGCCGAGCCCAGGCCGCGCCATTACTCCGTGAAGGAAGCGGTTTTCCCCTTCAACCGCTTCCCGGGCGCGGCGATCAAGCTGTCGCCGGAGATGAAGTCGACGGGCGAGGTCATGGGCATCGACCGTTTCAACGGCGCCGCGTTCCTCAAGAGCCAAATAGCCTCCGGCAACCGCATCCCCGAGGGCGGCAACATCTTCCTCAGTCTCAAGAACAGCGACAAGGCGATGGCGGTTCCGCTCGCCCGCCGCTTGCTGCAGCTTGGATTCACCATCTACGCCACGCGCGGGACCAGCACCGCCATGCGCGACGCCGGCCTTCCCAGTCACGCACTGTTCAAGATATCGCGGGGCCGGCCGAACGCGCTCGACCTCATGGCCGAACATAGCGTGGAATGGGTCATCAACACCATCGAAATCGGGTCGGAGCCGGCGGTTGACGAAAGTCGGATGCGTTCGCAAACCTACGTCAACTCCATCCCGATCACCACCACCGTCAACGCGCTCGAGGCGGCGCTGGCGGGGCTGGAATTCCTGCGCCGCCACCGCCGGCTCGAAGTGTGCAGCCTGCAGGAATACAATCGCCGGGGAACGGGAGTGAAGTTGCCGAAAAACGGTTCGCGCCCGACGAACGCCCGTCGGCGCGACGGGGATGGTTAGGCGAGAGAAAACGTTCATGACCGCATACGATTGGAAAAAAAGGCGCGAGGGAAAAGCCTACCTGGCCCTCGAGAACGGCGAAGTGTTTCGCGGCTACTCCGTGGGCGCGAACCGCGACATGGTAGGCGAGGCGGTGTTCAATACCGGCATGACCGGCTACCAGGAGATACTTTCCGATCCATCCTACGCCGGGCAGCTGGTCTGCCTCACCGCACCCGAGGTCGGGAATTACGGCCTCAACGCCGCCGACATGGAGTCGCGCGACTTTTTTCTGTCGGGGTTGATCGTCAACCGCGTGTCCGATCCGTCGAGCTGGCGCGCCGAGGAGTCGCTCCCCGCGGCGCTCGAAAAACGGGATGTCCCGGCGATCGCCGGGGTCGACTGCCGGGCGCTCACCGTCATGCTGCGCGACCGGGGATCGCAAAAGGCGTTCCTGTGCGCGAGCGGCGCGGTGCCGGAAGGCGAGGGCATCGCCCGCGCCCGCGCCTGGGAAGGGCTCGAGGGGCGGGACTACGTCAAAAAGGTGACCTGCGGCGAGCGCTACGCCTGGGATTCCGACAACCGCCTCACCGCCAGCTACCCGCTGGAGGACTGCATCCTCCCTCCGGCCGAATTCACCGTCGTCGCCTACGATTTCGGCGTGAAATGGAACATCCTGCGCGGCCTCAGGCGGGCGGGCATGCAGGTGACGGTGGTTCCCGCCGCCACCAGCGCCGGGGACGCGCTCGCCCTCGCCCCCGACGGCGTGTTCCTTTCGAACGGCCCCGCCGACCCGGCCGGCGTGCTTTACGCCGCGCGGGCGGTGGAGAAGCTTCTCGGCCGGATCCCGGTCATGGGCATCTGCCTCGGCCACCAGCTCCTCGGCCTCGCCCGGGGCGGAAAAACCTACAAGCTTCCTTTCGGCCACCACGGCTGCAACCATCCGGTCAAGGACCTGGTCTCCGGACGCACCCTGATCACCTCGCAAAACCATAATTTCGCCGTCGACGCCGATTCCCTCGACGCGGCCAAAACCGCGATCACCCACATCAGCCTCAACGACGGTTCCCTCGAAGGCTTGCGCTGCCTGGACGTCCCCGCCTTTTCGGTGCAATTCCATCCCGAGGCCGCGCCGGGACCGCACGACGCCAATCCCCTGTTCGCGGCGTTCCGAACGCTGATCGAAGACGCGGGCTGAGGAGGCGGAGCGATTTCATGGCCGACCCGCCGCTGCTGCGCATCATCGTCGGCCCGACCGCGTCCGGAAAGGAGCGCCTGGCGCTGGACGTCGCCTCGCGCATCGGCGCGGAGATCGTGTCGGTCGATTCCATGAAGATATACAAGGGCCTGGACGTCGCCACCGCCAAGGCGGGAGAGGCGGAACAGCGCGGGGTCCCGCATCACTGCCTCGATCTGGTCGAGCCGATCGAGGATTTTTCCGCCGCCGAATACGTCGCCCGCGCCGAGGCGGCTATCGCCGACATCGCCGGTCGCGGAAAAACGCCGCTTCTTTCCGGCGGGACCGCGTTCTATTATTTGGCCCTGCTCGCGGGCATGTTCGCGGGACCGGGGGCCGACCCGGCCGTTCGCGCCGAGCTCGGAAAGCGCGCGGAGCGTGACGGCGTCGAGGCGCTGCATGGCGAGCTCGCCCGCCTCGATCCCCGCGCCGCCGAAAAAATCCATCCCCGCGACCTCCGACGGCTGGTCAGGGCCCTCGAGGTCATTCGCGTCACCGGCGAGGCGATCAGTTCGCGCCAGACCCAATGGGCGGGGTTTCACGGCGGCGGCGGGGGCCCGCTTCCCCCCCGCCCGCGCCATTCCTTCTCCATGGTCCGGATCGTCCGCGACCGCGGCGACCTGCATCGGCGGATCGCGGAGCGGATCGAGAGAATGGCGAAGAATGGACTGCGCGAAGAGGCGGAGCGGGCGTATGCGTTGCGGGAAAATCTGGCCCGGACGCCTTTGCAGGCGGTCGGCTACAAGGAGTTGTTCCCATACTTCTCGGGCGAGGCGTCATGGGCGGATGCGCTGGAACGCCTCCGCTTGAACACCAACCGGCTGGTCCGCAAGCAGGAAACCTGGTTCCGCAAATTCCCCGCCGTGGAGATCGCGCTTTCCGGAGACGACCACGGCGCCGCCGCCGCGCATCTGGCCGAGGCGTGGGAATGAGGGGATGCCGCCGTGGAGCAACCGGATCGACGGGGGATGGCGGGGATTTACCCTGTATCGACCACCCGGTACGCCTCATCCTGACGGGCGATGATGCGCTCACACGGAAATGAGTGCGGAATCATTCCCCGACAATCTGCACCCGAACGGTGCGATCACGCTCCCTAGTCTGATCCAAGTCGGCGAAATAAATCAGGCCGAATTCGCCAAGGGTCATGGCTCCATCCACCAACGGAATCGATTCGGAGCGGCCGAGGAGACAGGAACGGATATGCCCGTCGGTGTTTAGGCACCATTCGGGAAGCTCTCCGCGCAGCTTTCCGGCCTGTTCGGTGTGATAAGGACCGGGATGGAGGTATTGACCCTCGTATTTGCAGTCCGGGATGATTTTCGCAAGGCAATTGATGCTCAACTTGTTCGTATTCGACGTGTAGTTCCGCCAATTTTCCCCCTGCCTCACTAAATGCCCAGAAGTATGGGGCAAAAGGAATTCGCGGTAGTTGGCGGCGGAGGTTATCGGCAAAACACTTTCGGTATTCAGGTGAATTCAGGATACCGTAAACATAGAAAAAGATATCCGCCTTTTCCCACAACGTCACCAGAACGATATTAGCCGCAACGGGGAAATCGGGCTGGAATTGCGCAGCGGGATCGGCGCCGGTCTCCCGCGAAACGGACCGCGTTTTCCTTACATCCCGCCGGCGCCGCTGACTGGAATTGGTGGGACGGGCATATCCCCTCCACAGATATGGTGCACGTATCGGTGCGGAATGGTCCCCATGTCGGCAAGGTTGTGGTAGAGGCGAGCGGCGAGGCGGGAAAGGCATTCATTCGCCTTGCCCTGGTGGGATGACCCAGGTCCACGAGGCCGTCATGACCCCGCCGGCCATCAGAATGAATGATGCTTTCGATGCTCACGCGCCCCCAAATGACGCCTTGAAGGGCGGCTTTCGAGCAATCGGCGCGATTTTCGTATAAACACGGCCTTGAACCGCCGTTCCGGCGCGCCGGAACAGTTACGCGGCAGCGCCTAAAACTTCCAGGCCACGCCAATGTTCACCACGTGGCGGTCATACTTGTACAGTTCGCTGCGCGAGTCGTTGTGGATATGGCGGTAGCCCGCTTCCAGGCTCCAGGCCGGGGTGACGGCGTAGGTTATATCCGCG
>JAISXA010000013.1 GCA_031270685.1 Planctomycetota bacterium | reverse complement strand
GAGCTCGCCCTGGAGGAGACCCAAAGAGACATCGACAAGCTCGTCTTCAAGCCTGACGATCCCGCCGCCATCGCGCTCGACTTAGGCATGCTCCCCGCGCTGCCGCACTTCGAGGCGCTGCTCAAAACGCCGGAGGGTCAAAAGCATCTTGAGGATCGCTGGGTCGAGATGCAGACGGAACGGATCACCGGCGAGAAATCGAACGAATACCTCTTGTACGCCGCATCGGCCATCGAGGCCGACGACGCGGTATTGGCGGCAGATCTCCGGCGCCGGCACGAGGACATGTACGGCGGCGCGGCGCGGGCCGCCTGGAACCTAGGCAAGGATTTCGTCTTCGGCGCGGAGCGCTATATCGGCCAGGGCCTCCACGGCGCGGCGAATCGCGTCGCCCGCTTTCTGGCGGAGGCGGAGCCGGACCGGAGCGGCCTCCGCCGGCGGTTCCCCTATGGGCCGCTTTCCGTGGAGGAACAGGCGGAGCTTGACAGGCAACTTGCCGACCGTGGGCCGTTCTGGGAAGCGATGGACTGGGCGGTGAAGGCGACCGAGTCCCAATCGCGGCTGGCCGGCGACTACTGGTCCAGGCCGGAGGCGCGGACCGGGAGCTTCGTCTACGACAAGGCATTGTCCCCCGTCGCCGCCGACATCGGCTCGGCCGTCGGGGCGATACTCGCGTATTCCCTCAATCCCGCCCTCGGCATAGCGACCATGTTCGGCGCGTCCAAGATGGAAATCTACGACGAAGTTCTCGCGGAGACCGGCGACCGCGACTCCGCCCACCTGGTAAGCGACATCGGCGGCGCGATCAACGCCATCCTAGAACGCGTCGGCATCGAGAAGATCACCGCCGGCTGGAAGCCGTATTCCCCCGGCATGGCCTGGTTCGCGAAGTCGGTCGTGACCCCCTTCGCCAGCGAGGGCATTACCGAGACCGCACAGTCGGGCATCGGGAGCCTGGCGAAGGAAGCGGCGCGAGCCAGGCAGCCTGGCGGAGAGGTCAGCGTTGGACGGGTTTTCAAAGACTGGGAGAAATGGGTAGCGGAAGGCATATACGGCGGCGCCACCGGCGGTCTTCTCGGCGCCGCTGGCGGCGGCCCGCTTCGCGCGGCTGCATCGCACATCGAATGGCGACGGGGGCAGGCGTACCTTGACGGGATGATCGAGCGGCTGTCGCGGATGCCGGGCCTGAAAAACGCCCCCGACAAAATCAAGGCGCTGGTCAACGATTCCGTCCGGCAATCCGGCGCGCCGGCGACGATGTTCCAGTCGGCGGAAGCGGTCGGCGTCATGTTCCAGGACCGGCCGGACCTTCTTGAAGGCTATCTCGCCGAGGCCGACGTCACCCGGGAGGAGTTCGACCACGCGGTCGGGTCGAACCAGGACATCGAGGTCGACGCCTCCGGCCTGGCCCGCTGGCAGGCGGCGCACCAGGCGGACATGCCGGACGTTTCCAGGCTGGCCAGAATCTCGCCCGACGCGCCGTCGATGGCCGCGCTCGTCGCCGAGCGGGAGGACATGGCCGCCATCGCGGGGGAGTTCAACCGCCTCCAGCGGGAAAACCAGACCCTGCCGGAACCGTTCCGCATCTTCCGGGAGCAGGTCACCGACAGCACGGGCGACCACAAGCTCGCGGCCGACGCCGCCGACATGGTTTTCGCCATGTCGCGGGTGGCCGGGGCGCGTCTCGGCTTGACGCCGGAGCAACACCTCAACCTGTGTCCGATCCAGGTGACGCCGCAGAACGCGCTCGAGCGGGTGCGCAGCTCCGCGCAGGTAATGGATGCTTTCGACAATCGACGGCTTAACCTGGACATTAGCCGCGCGGCGCAAAACGTGCTTATGCAGCCGGAACGCGGGCCGATCGAGGAGACCCGGGAGCAAAGCGTGACGCGCGGCGTCCTGGCCATCGAGAGGATACTTGCGGTACTGTCATTGTTCAGGCATGGCGGGAAAGAAACGTGGCTGCTTACCGGATGGGAAGATACGTCTCCCGATGATGCGGAAGGGGTTAACCCTGGCCGCACCTACGCACAAACCCCCTCTGGTATACAGGGGCGGGTGGGAGCGGGAGGCATTTTCGCAAAATATCGGCGGCTTTGGGCGAAGAGCTCATCCTCCGCGGCCTCGCCGGATTCGACGTCAACCCTGATCGCAGAAGCCGGGGATTCGTCCGGAACCGGCAACGCGGGCGAACTGGGAACCAAAGCAGCCATTCCCACTATACCCGCCGAAGGTACGGATGTCAATGCCTGGAATCAATCCGCGTTGGATAATTTGCTCCGGCAGTCCGGCGTTTCGGAGGAACAGGCCGACATCTTCCGGCAATACGTGGAAAGCCTGCTCCAGTCCGGCGAGGACGTGATCGACGCGCAGGCGCTCGGCCGCGACCTGACGGCCGCGCTCACCTCGGCCGAAGGCCTGGAGCAGGCGGCGGCCGGGCTGGAACGCATCCTCGCCGATCCGGCGTCCATCACCGACGCGGTTTTCCGCGCCGCCGGCGTCGAGGCCCCGACCGGCCAACAGGGGATCGCCGAACCGCAACGGCGGATGGCCGACCCGCGGAGGCGGGCCGATGAATTCCGGAAGTTTTACAAGTCCCCGGAAGCGCTGTCGCGGGTGCGCCAGGCGACGGCGGGCGACCGGGGGCTGTTAGGTTTTGCGCAATCGCCGATCGAGACGCTGTATCAGGAGGATCAACGTCCCGGCGACGCGGCAAGGGCGGCGAAGATAGAGCAGTTGAAAAAACGGGAACCCTTGGATCTCCGGGGTGTCGCGCCGGTAGCCAGCAAGGCCGCAGTCAAAGATGTTTTTCGTGGCTTTGGTCCGGTGATCAATCGCATGGACGGGCGAAGCGTTATTTTCCCGGCGAAGAGCGCGGGCAAAATCGAGAAGCATCGCGGGTTTGACATGAAGCAGATCGTCGCCGCATTCGCCCGGCTGTTTGCTGATTCTATTCCAATGTTTTCCGAAAGCGAGATACGCAGGAAAGGGCACAAGCCACACAACAATATTGCGGCATACCATCACTACGTTTCGAAATTTACCCGGCCGGTCGATAACAGGGATTCGGCGGCATATTACATCCGCTTCATCGTTCAGGAAATGAAGTCGCGAAAAGGGAATGGGGAAAATCTGGTTCATTCGGCGTTTGTTTCCGACGTGTCCATATATGAAGAAAGCGCCTTATCCGGTTGGGGCTGGGAATCCCCAGTCATAGCGGAATCAGGCGCTTCCTATGACCATAAGTTAGCGAAATGGTTGTTTTCCGTCAAGCCCGAAAATGACGGGAACATTGATCCGCCGCACCAGGCCGCCGGCGCACCGGAAGGCGCGCGCGGGGCCGTGACCTTTCCGCGCTTCCCCAACGCGCCGGCCACCATCCGCCTGTTCAATAGCCGCCAGAACCGGTCCACCATCCTTCACGAACTGTTCCACGTCTATTTCCGCGAACTCGAACGGGCGGTGAAAGCGGAAGGAGCGACGGACCAGGTCCACGCCGACCACGAAACGCTGAATGCGGCGGTCGACGGCGATTTGACGTCGACGGACCCGGACGCCCGGACCGCCGCCGAGGAACGGGCGGCCACGATGTTCGAGCGCTATCTCTCCGAAGGCAGGGCGCCGACGCCGTTCCTCGCCGACGCCTTCGCCCGGCTCCGGACCTGGAT
>JAISXA010000128.1 GCA_031270685.1 Planctomycetota bacterium | reverse complement strand
GAGGCGCGCGTCCTCGTCACTCGCCCCGGTTTTTGCTCCGCGGGCCGCGGCGGCTTTCCCGGACGGCTTTGGCGCTTTTGCCGGCGAGGATCGCGCGCGGGACTTCGCCGCTGCCATCGTGCCGGTCGCCGCGGCGGCGGTGGTTGCCGCTTTCGCTCGCCGAGCGGATGCCTTCGGCTTGGCCGCGCCCGTCGTCTTTTTGGCGATCGCCTTCTCCGGAACATCATTGACTTGGACTGCCTGCTTCTTTCCAGACCCCGCCGCCCGCTGCGGTCTTCCCGGCCGCGCGGGCTTCGACTTTTTCGAAGGCTTGACGGCCGGCGGCGCCGCCTTGACCGCGCCACCGGAACCGGCCACCGCATCCGCCTCGACCAGCTCGATGCCAAACATTTCGGACAAGTCGGCGCCCGCCAGTTGCGGCGCGCCATCGCCGCCCCTGGCGATGACCGCGTCCACGCCGCCGTCGGTCGCGAGTTCGGCATGGTCGACGCCCCGGAGCAGGAACAGGAGTTCCGGCCGGCTGTCGAGGCGGTTGCCGATCCCGTAGAACACCGCCGCGATGTGCTTGCACATGACAGCGCCGTCCGGACAGCTGCACCGCATCCTGAACTCCTTCGGGCCGGGGAACAGCCCGTTGTCGCGATCGGTCACCACCCGCATCACGCCGTCGGAAAGACTGCCCTTCAGCAGATCGAGAAGGGAAGCGATTTGCCCCGCGCACCGCTCCTTGATCCATTTCCAGCGCTCGGCGGGGAGGAGTCCGACCGTGATGTCCACGGCGTAGGTTTTGCTTCCCGCAACCAGTGCATGGATTTCCCCTTTCGACACCTCCAAGTGAACGACCGAGCCGTTCCTAACATACGAGCGCCCGCGCGGCAAGCGGTTCTCGTAGTCGTGGTACGAGTCCATGTGGTCGCACCAGCCCTTGCCCCAGAAGGACGAGGCGATTTTCCGGCCGGACAGTTCCACCGGCTGGACGTCGACCCCTTTTTTACGGAGTTTTTCCGCCGCCTTTTTCGCCCGCGCCACCTTCGTCGCCACCGGAACGTATTCCGGCCAGCCGCCGTATCCACCCCACCATGCCATAGCTCGCTCCACTTCCGCAATAGCGTTAATCCGTGTCCGCCGCCTTCAAATCCAGCGCGACAAAGCGCAGGAGTTCGTCGTTGGACATGTCGGTGAGCGCTTTCACCGTTCCGCCCTCGAGCACGCCGGAGGCGATTTCCTTTTTGCTTTCGATGAGCGCGTCAATCCGTTCCTCGATTGTACCCCGCACCAGGAATTTGTGCACCAGGACATTTTTCAACTGGCCGATGCGGTAGGCGCGGTCGGTGGCCTGGTTCTCCACCGCCGGATTCCACCAGCGGTCGAAATGCACGACCTGCGAAGCGGCGGTCAGGTTCAACCCGGCGCCGCCCGCCTTCAGGGACAGGATGAAAAACGGCGGCCCGTTGTCGGCCTGGAAGGCGTCCACCAGCTTTTTCCGCTCCTTCACCGGCGTCTCGCCGTGCAACGTCAGCCCGGGGCGGCCGAACACGCCGGCCAGAAAGTCGGCGAGCGGCGAGGTCATTTCCCGGAACTGGGTGAACACCAGGCAGCGCTCCCGCCGCGAGGCTATTTCCTCGGCAAGGTCGCGGAGCCGCGCGAATTTGCCGCTGTCCTCCGGCGCGTAGCCGGCTTGCCCCAACCATTGGTCGGGATGGTTGCAGATTTGCTTGAAGCGCATCAGGAAGGACAGGACCAATCCCTGCCGCCTGATCCCTTCCAGGTCCGGAGCGTGCAGCAGGCTGCCCAGTTCGCGCACCGACTGCTCGTAGAGCGCCGCCTGCTTTTTGGACAGGCCGCAGAACGCCTTGACCTCGGTTTTCTCGGGCAGCGAGGCCGCTATGGCCGGGTCCGTTTTGAGCCGGCGGAGAATGTACGGCCGGGTGAGGGCGCGCAACGGCGCGTACTTGTCCGTCGCGCGCGACTCCAGCCGGTTGACGAAGCGGCCGAATTCCCTGGCGCCGCCGAGCAGGCCCGGGTTGAGGAAATCGAACAGCGACCACAGGTCGGACAACCGGTTCTCCACCGGCGTGCCGGTGAGGGCGAGTCGGGCGTCGGCCTTGAACGCCTTGACCTGTTTGCTCTGGCGGGTATCCGGATTCTTGATCGCCTGCGCCTCGTCCAGGATGACGAACCGCCAGCGCACGCCGGCCAGCCATTTCTGCCGCGGCGCCATGCCGTAGGAAGTGAAGACGCAGTCCACCCCGGCCAGCGCCCGCTCCGGGTCGTCCGCCGCCGCCGCCAGCGTCCTGGCGTCGCTGAAGGCCGGGTGGAGAAACACGGCCGAGAGCGACGGCGCGAATTTTTCCAGTTCCGACCGCCAGTTGCCGAGGAGCGAGGCGGGCAGGACGATGAGCGCCGGCTTACGGCGATGGTTCTTCCCTTTCGCGTCGGCGCCGGGGGCGCTTCGCCGCTCCAGCAGGAGCAGCGCGATGACCTGGAGGGTTTTCCCCAGTCCCATATCGTCGGCGAGGCAGGCGCCGAGACCGAGGCCGGTCAGGAACGACAGCCATTTCACGCCGGTCTCCTGGTAGGGGCGAAGTTCCGCCTTCAGCTCCGCCAGGACCGGAAGACGCGACGCGTCGGCTTCGGGCGAGCGCAAGCGTTCCAGGGTCTCCCCGAACCACCCGTCCGCGGCCGTCTCCGACCAGTCGCGGACCGCCACCGCCGCGTCTTCCATAGCGGCTCTTCCCGCCAGGCCGCCGCCGGCCAAGAGCCGCATCCCTTCCAGGAACGAGACGCCGTCGGTTCCGAGTTCGCGTTTGACCTTGCGCCAGTGTTCGAGCGCCTGCCCGAGGCGGTCCCGGTCCACCTCCACCCATTGCCCCTTGAGCAGAACCAGGCCGTCCTGGCCCGCCATGACGGCGTCGAAATCCTCGTCCGACAGCGCTTCGCCGTTCAGGGACAGTTCGAGGTCGAAGGACAGGATGGCGTCCTTGCCGAGGCCGCCGGATTTACTCCTGCCGATGCTCGCCCGCGCCAGCGGGCGCGGTCGCCGCGACCACCAGTCCGGCACCCGCACCATGAGCCCGGATTCCTCGAACACCGGGATGTCCTTGAGAAAGCGGTAGGCGGTCGCCGGCGTCCAGGCCTGGGGATGGAACACCTTTCCGGAATCCGCCAGCTCCCGGGCGAGCGCGCTTTTTTCCGAGGCGAGATGCACCGGCGAAAGAAGCTTCAGCAGCGCTTCCTTGTTCTTCCCGCCGGCGAATTCGCGAAGCGCGCCCGCCAGCGGTGCATGCTGGGCCTGGCCCCGCGCCGACAGTTTCGGCGCATAGGTGGCGAGGAAGGCGAAGGGGTAGTCGGGATTTTTTTTGTTCTCCGCCAGGTGGAAGCAGACCCTCCCCACCAGCCGCCAGGC
>JAISXA010000241.1 GCA_031270685.1 Planctomycetota bacterium | reverse complement strand
CCGACAGTACCGATGCGCGGTAAAGGGGCGGAGCGGATCGTAGTAGTGTTGAAGCTGCTGCAATGGCGGTGGAGCGAAGGGTCCGCGTTCTTCGGCCGGAAGTGGGCGTCAACTGATTCTCAGGAGGAGCGTTCGCTGATGGCGGGGTCGTTTGTGGAAACACAACTGCCTGAGGAATGGGAGCCGTATGAGTCGAGAGGCTCACGTACGGTTCTGCGAGAGGCTGAGGCTGAGATGCCTCGGCCTACTCACCATTGCAAAACCCTCGGGAAGCAGGCGCTGCACCTGGGCGGCGCGACGCAGCTCCTGTTCGGGATCAAGGGGAAGCGCTGGGAAGATCCCAAACAGGATTACGGAAAGCGTTTCTTCAATGAATACTGGGTCCGCCCGTTGCCTCACGAAATTCCCGAAGGGAGCGAATCCGTCGAAGGCGGTTGTTACTGGTGACCGGGACGGAACACAATGAACTGAAGACACCAGCGTGGTGCCGACAGCCAGTCTCGTTGACCCGCCACGACTGATTACGTAAGACAAGGAAGGCAGCAATGTCCAGCAATCTCTTCAACACCCAGGTTCCGGGCGTCAGGCCCAAACCCATCGAGGAGGAGATCCGCGCCTCCTACCTCACCTATTCGATGTCGGTGATCGTCTCCCGTGCCCTCCCGGACGCCCGCGACGGCCTGAAGCCGGTGCAACGCCGCATTCTTTACTCCATGAACGACCTGAACCTCACCGCCAACGCGAAATACCGCAAGTGCGCGAAGGTGGTCGGCGACTGCATGGGCAACTACCACCCCCACGGCGACGCCTCGATCTACGACGCGCTGGTGCGCCTCGCCCAGGACTTCTCGGTGCGCTACCCGCTGGTCGACGGACAGGGCAACTTCGGCTCCATCGACGGCTATCCGGCGGCGGCGCAGCGCTACACCGAATGCCGCATGGAGAAAATCTCCGCCGAAATGCTCGCCGACCTCGACAAGGACACGGTGGAGATGTATCCCAACTACGACGATTCCGGCGAGGAGCCGTCGGTGCTGCCCGCCAAGGCGCCGCTGCTGCTGCTCAACGGCGCGACCGGCATCGCCGTCGGCATGGCCACCTCCATCCCGCCCCACAACATCAAGGAGGTGTGCAAGGGAATCATCGCCCTGCTCGACCGCCCCGACATCCAGATCCGGGATTTGATCAAGCACATCCAGGGCCCCGACTTCCCCACCGGCGCGCTCATCTGCGGCCGCGACGGCATCCACAAGGCCTACCACACCGGGCGCGGCCAGGTCGCCATGCGCGCGCGCTGCCACATCCAAAGCGCCAAAAGCGGCAAACAGAGCATCGTCGTCACCGAGATCCCCTACCAGATCAACCTTGCCACCCTGGTCGAGAAGATCGCCGACGTGATCAAGGAAGGCCGGATCGACGGCATCGCCAACATCCACGACTACTCGAACAAGGACGGCATCCGCATCGTCATCGAGCTCAAGCAGGGCGAAAACGCGGAGGTGATCCTGAACCAGCTCTACAAACTGACCCCGCTCCAGTCCAACTTCAGCATCAACAACATCGCGCTGGTGAAGGGCCGCCCCGAAACGCTGAACCTCAAGCAAATGCTGGAATGCCACCGCGACCACCGCTTCGAGGTGATCCGCCGCCGCACCGTCCACCTGCTCAACAAGGCGGAAGCCAGGGCGCATATCCTCGAGGGCCTTCTGAAGGCGCTCGACAACATCGACCGGGTCATCACAATCATCCGCAACGCGGCCGACGTCCCGACCGCCCGCGCCGCGCTCATGGCCGGGTTCGCGCTTTCCGAAATCCAGGCCCAGGCCATACTCGACATGCGCCTGGCGCGGCTCACCGGCTTGCAGCGCAAGGAAATCGAGGACGAATACGCCGAAACGGTCAAGAGGATCGCCGACTACCGCGCGATTCTCTCCGACCGCAACCTGGTCCTGGACATCATCCGCGAGGATCTGCTGGAACTCAGCGACAAGTACGGCGATCCCCGCCGCACCGAGATCGTCGCCGCCGCCGACGACATCACGGTCGAGGACATGATCGCCGACGAGGAGATGGCGGTCGTCGTCTCCCACGACGGCTACATCAAGCGCATGGCCCTCGACGTCTACCGCAAGCAGGAGCGCGGCGGCAAGGGCGTCACCGGCTCCGGCCTCAAGGACGGCGACTTCATCGAACATATGTTCGTGGGCGGCACCCACGACTACATTCTCTTTTTCACCACCAAGGGGCGGGTGCACTGGCTCAAGGTGTACGACGTCCCAGAAATGGGCCGCGCCGCCAAGGGGCGGTCGGCGCACAACCTGCTCGCGCTCGACGACGGCGAGCGGATCTCCGCCATGATCCCGGTGCGCGTCTTCGACGACGAGCACTACCTGGTCATGGCCACCAGGCTCGGCGTGATCAAGAAAACCACCCTCTCCGCCTTCCAGCGTCCGAAGAAGGGCGGCATCCGCGCCGTCAACCTCGCCGAGGGCGACGAGCTCATCGGCGCGGTGATGACCGGCGGCCGCGACGAACTGATCCTCGCCTCCCGCGACGGCCTCGCCTGCCGCTTCCGCGAAGAGGACGTCAGGGCGATGGGCCGCGACGCCGCGGGCGTCGCCGGCATGCGGCTGGGCGAGGGCGACGCCTGTGTCGGCCTGATGCTGCTGGTTCCCAACGGGACGGTTCTCACCGTCTCCGGACAGGGCATGGGCAAGCGCTCCGCCTTCGACGACTACCGCCTCACCAGGCGCGGCGCCAAGGGCGTCATCAACATGAACGTCACCGAAAAGACCGGCCCGGTCATCGTCACCATGCCGGTGGGCGAGGAGGACGAGGTGATGATCATCACCCAGCAGGGAATGGTGGTGCGGACGGCGGTCAATGGCATCCGCGTCATCGGCCGCGCCACGCAGGGGGTGAAATGCATCCGGCTCAAGGAAGGCGACCAGGTCGTCGCGGTCGCGCGCCTGGTCCGGGACGGCAAGGAGGACGACAGGAATGAAAACGGCGACGCCGGCGGCCGGCAGGAATCCGATGCACCCGCGGAAGAGGAATGAGCCGGATGGATACGACCGAACTGCGTGAAAAACTGAAACCGCGCATCGACTTCCTGTGGGGCGACTTCACCCTCGCCAGCGGAAAGAAGTCCAATTTCTACTTCAACGGCAAAACGACGACTTTGCGCCCGGACGCGCTCAATTACGCCGCGCGCATCATGATCGAAATGATGCGCCCCAACCGGCCGGACCGGGTCGGCGGCCTCACCCTCGGCGCCGACGCGCTGATCGGCGCCGTCACCGCCCTGTCCTTCGACCTCGGCATGCCGCTGGAAGGGTTCATCGTCCGCAAGGAGCCGAAGGCGCACGGCACCGCCCGGTGGATCGAGGGACCCGAACTCGCGGCCGGCCAGCGCGCAGCCATTATCGAGGACGTCGTCACCACCGGCGGCAGCGCGCTGAAGGCGGTGGAACGGGTTCGCGATTCCCGGCCGGGCGTCGAGATCATCGGCGTTTACGCGCTGGTGGACCGGCTCGACGGCGGCCGGGAGGCACTGGCGGAACGCGGCATAAAACTCGCCTCCATCTTCACCAGGGACGACCTGATGTAGCTTCGCCCCGGCCCGATCGAAGGCGGAGGTTCGATCCACCCCGGCAAACGCGGCGCAAACGGGCTGATAATTCCGCGGCGCGGAAACCTTCCTTGCGACCGCGCCGGGCGGCGGGGCGGAAAGCCCTCAACGTCGGCTTTTAAAGGAAATCGGGCCAACCGCCGCCCGATTTCCTTTAAAGATTCAGCCGCTTTCGTTTCAATGGGTTGTTTTTCGTCAACTCGACCCTGGCCGGCGACATTGCAAAAAAACGGTTCTGAAACGAACGCCCTGAAACTTTGAAGGAAATCAATCAGCGGTTCGATTGATTTCCTTCAAAAGTCCGCTCAACGCATTCCGGAAATATTCGTGGCCGGCGGATTTCCGTCTTGGCGGCGAAGGCGCCCCGCGGGTATAATATCGTCCCGTTCCCCCATATTCTCCCTTTA
>JAISXA010000205.1 GCA_031270685.1 Planctomycetota bacterium | reverse complement strand
GTCGGGCGGATTTCCATTGGCCGCGTCGTAGAGAAAAACGGCAAGCGGCTCCCCGAAAAGGACGATCAGTTTACCCTCACGACCCAGATTCAGAACCGCGAAGGGTGGGTTTTGCATCCCTTGGACGACACCTTGCGCAAAAAGAACGAAGGCGGCAAGCTGCGCAGCATTCCGGTACGGATGCCGTTCAACGATCCGGGACTGAATCTGCGCGCCGAGTATTCGCTCTTCGACCGCGAGACCGGCCGGCCCTTCTGCGTGGGCAACGGCGAAACCTGCCGGCGGGACGGCAAGGACGGCGTGTCGGCGCTGCCCTGTCCGTCTCCCGGTTTGTGCGAGCTGGGCCGGACGATCTGCAAGCCTTACGGACGGCTCAACGTCATCGTCGGCGAAGGGGATGACCTGGGCACTTTCATTTTCCGCACCACGTCCTTCAATTCCATCCGCACACTGGCCGTGCGGCTGACTTATTTCAGCGCCGTGTCGCATGGCCTGCTGGCCTGTCTGCCGCTGGAACTCAAGCTGCGCGGGAAGTCTACCATGCAAAGCTATCGGTCGGCGATCTACTACGTCGACTTGGTGGTGCCATCGGAACTTTCGCTGGAAGATGCCATTGAGCGGGCGCAACAACTAGATTCCAGACGCAAGACGGCGGGGTTCGATCAGGCCGGATTGGACGATGCCACACGCCGGGGCTTTGGTAGCGGCGCGTTCGAGGAGTCCAACGAAGATGGGGCTGCGGTTGTGGAGGAATTCTTTCCAGAGGGCACGGCGGATGAGGGGAACACCTCGGTCACGAACCCTCTTCCGGCCAATGAGGCCAGCCTGTCCGGTAAGCTCAAGGCAAGGGCGGAAAAAATATCGGGATAGTTACAGGTCGACGTCGATCAGCAGATCGGACAACTTGCACTCGATAGCCTTAGCGATACGCAGAAGGTTCAGAAGCGTAACGTTGCGCTCGCCGCGCTCGATCTTACCCATGTGGGAACGATCAATGCCTGCGTAATCGGCCAGGGCTTCCTGCGACCAAGCCAGAGCCATACGCCGATTTCGCACGGCGTTTCCCACACGGACCAAATTCCGGTCTTTGTCGCATTTCGCGGAAATTCTTGCCATACTGTTAATCATGGGGTTAGAATGCTCTTTACAGCCACGGTATTTACGACTCACATGACGTGTGCAGCGGGCAGCGTCAGCTTGTCCGTTTCGCCGGAAAACTTTTTTCGCCCTCTTACGTAAACGACACGACCTGTCATGGCCGTCTTGCATAATTCCTGCTGCACCTGCCTTTTATCGTGAACGCGATCTTGAATCTCCGGCATCCATCATGACCCGCTCCGCCGACTCCTCCACCCTCACCGCCCAGCTTCAGGCGGCGAATGATCTTCCTGCTTCGCGCGCCGGCCATACGCCGCTCGCTGAACGCCTGGCCGCGCTCTTGCAGCGTCTTTCCAACGGCGAATGCCTGAAGATCGACGAGACGCTGGCGGTGGAATTCGGCGTCAACACGCGCACCTTGCAGCGCGACATCGCCAGCCGGCTTTCGTTTCTGCCGCTAGAGAAGACGAAGCAGGGCTATTTTCTCGACCCGCGCTATCTCGGCACGCTGAAGCCGAAGGACATCCGCGACTTCGCCACGCTCGCCGGCGTATCGGGTCTCTTCCCGGCCCTGGACGACGGCTTCATCCGCGACCTCTTCGACCGGCGTCTTGCCGACACGCTGTCGATCCAGGGACCGGCGTATGAGGACTTGCGCGAGCGCAAGGCCGACTTCCGCAAACTGCAACAAGCCATCGGCGAACGCTGGCACCTGCGCTTTACTTACGAGAACGCGCAAGGAGGTGGAAGCGCAGCCCTACCGCCTCGCCAACATCACCGGCATCTGGTATCTCTTCGCCGTCGATGTGGCCGACGAACAACCCAAGTCCTACGCCTTCGACTCGTCCGGCTGGAAAAGCGCTTCACGCAGAACCGGGAAATCGCCGAACGGCTGGCGCAAGAAGACAGCCAGTGGCTCAAACAGGACAAGACCGAAGCCGTGCTCAAGGTGTCTGCCCCGGCGGCGATCTATTTCCGCCGCCGTTCCTTGATTGCGCAGCAGAAAACGATCAAGGAACTCGAAGACGGCGGTCTGATCGTTTCCGGCAAGTTCGCGCATCCGAATCAGATTCTGCCGATTGTCCGCTACTGGATTCCGCATGTCGTCATCGTCAGTCCGGAGGAGTGGCGGAAGACGATGGAGGCGGGCTTGCGGGACTATCTGGAGGAATAAGCGTGGCGGGAAGAATTGGGCGGGTATTCGGGAAGAAGGGCGAGGAAAATGCCCGCCGCTCCCGCACGCTGTGCCAAACGCTTCCGGTCGCACCTGCCCCCAAGGCCCAAACCCCTCGCAAGCGCCGTTCCCCGAAAGGATAACCATGCCCATCAGACCCCCGCCCAGAACCTACGTATGTCCCGCCTGCGGCTGGTCGAAAACGGTCGCGCCAAGGAGCGACGTATTGATCCCCGGCCGCGACCATTTCAGCGTCTGTCCGAAATGCCACGGTCCCCTCAAATCCCGGCCCGCCAACGCTATCGAACAGCTGTTCGCCGAGGTATTCGACCCACTCATTCACAGGCCGGGGCCAGTACGGTGAACATCCCGTTCTCACAGCACACATCAACCCCTCCGAGAAATAGTAAAGGAAACAACCATGATCGAAGCTCAAAAAACCCTGACCGCCTATTGCGCCAATTTGGTCCAAACCGTTCAACCCGCCGCCCTGCCCGAAAGCTCGCTGACCGGGATTTCCGTTCAAGAATGACGCATCGGGCGTTCTGAAGAACAGCGACGCGGAGGAATTCATGGAAGAAGTGAATTCCTATATCGACGGCCTGCGCGCCCATTACCGGAAACAGGTCAACCGCTTCATCAAGGAGATCGCCCAATCCGCCAGCGAGAAAAAAATGTCCGAACTGATCTTCGAGGACATCCGCGGCGAACTGGAAACCCTGGAGAAAGACATCCAGAGCGGGAAAGCCGTTCTGGATCGGCTGAACCACTGCCTGGGCGAATTGAACCAACTGGAGGAAACATGAAAGCGGACGGATTTCCTGAATACGCCGAAACGAAAACCCTGAGCGGCGCGCTCGAACAACTCGGACGGCACATTCTGTTTTCGCGCGGCAAAATACTGGCCGCCGCGATGGAGACGCTGCAAGGTATCGACGCTCATCTCGGAACATTGGAAGAGGATGGGCAAAAGAAGGACGCGATGATCGCGGAGGCCAGCAAGCACGCCGCCGGCTTGCGCCGGGACAAGGAAGGCTTGCAGAAAGACGTTCAGGAAGCGAACGAGCGTGTCTCCGGCCTGAGCCAGCAGATCAAGACGCTGAATGCCGACAAGGAAGGCTTGCAGAAAGACATTCAGAGAAAAGACAAGCAAATCCGCAAATTCGGGCTGGTCAGCGACGCTTTGAAGGCCAAGCCGGCAAAAAGGGAGGCGGCGCGGAAATTCGAGCGCCTGCTCCAGAAAGACTGCGAGGCGTTTTATGACATCGAGCCAACGCTCAAGAACGTGGAAACCCACGAGCGGCTGTGGCAGATTCTGGAGGAAATGCGGCTTTTCGCCGTCAGCCGCGACCTTTGCGACAAAACCATCGGCGCCATCGGCGGCGGTTTTTCCAGCGGCAAATCGGCCTTCATCAACAGCCTGCTCGCCCGCGACGCCGGCGTCCGGCTGGCCGAGGGAATACGCCCCGTCACCGCCATTCCGAGCTATGTGGTCGGTGGCGAAGCCGCAAGCATCGAAGGCGTCAATGACAAGGGCGGCGCTTTCGAGATCGCGCCGGATCTGTACCGGGAGATTTCACACGAATTTCTGCGGTCGTTTCCCTTCGACCTCAAGAAAATCATTCCCTACATCATCGTCCGCGCGCCCTTGTCGGAGGAACGCTTCGGCGATCTGTGCCTGATCGACACGCCGGGCTACAATCCCGCCGCCGCCGGTTCGGCCGAAAGCGACATGGAGACGGCGCGCAAGTATATTCGGGACAAGGACGCGCGCTTCCTGGTCTGGATGGTGGGGTTAGACGCCAATGGCACCCTGCCGCAATCCGACCTGGACTTTCTGGAGGGGCTCGAATTCGGCCAGTCGGAAGAACGTCCGCTGTATCTGATCGCCAACAAGGCGGAATTGAAACCGGCCGGCGAGATCGAGGAGATTCTGGACGAATTCGAGTCCTGCCTGGAAGACGCCGGCCTGACTTGCGCCGGCATCTGCGCTTACAGCTTGAAAAACGGTAAGGTCTACGCCACGCGCGGACAGGACTTGTTCGAGTTTCTGGAAGAATACAACGCGCCGCGCGAGCGCCACGGCGATTTGCTCGAAGCCTTGTGCGCCACCTTCCGCCCCCGCGTCGAAGAAATTCACGCCGACGACTGGCAACGGAGCGAGCACAGAAAACGCATCCGCGAACTGCTCATGGAAGCGCTCAAGGCGGGCCTCACCGACGTGGAAAGTTCGGAAAACGGTTTGGAAGAAGGATTGCTGGCGCTGGAAAGAGACTTCACACATGCCGAAACCCTGGAAGTCCGCATAGAACGGTTACGCACTCTGAGCGACAAGTTTTTCGACTGCCTGGACGATTTTTGCGCCGAGGTTGGCATGGAAAAGACAGATGTCTCCGAAGACAAGAAGGCGCTGTTCGATGCGCCGGTATTCGATCTTCCTAGAAAAAAAAGGACAGACAAACGGAGCGAACCCAGCGACGATGGCGGAACAATTGACGATCGAGCCCGCCCCGGAAAGCCCCGAGCCAAAATTCAGCGCTCTGGAACAGATTGTTTCAGGTACCTCAATAAATATCTCTTCGGGATGAAATGATTGGCACAAGGCCAAGTCGGGCAAGGTCACTTCGATTATGAACTTGCTCTGGAAACGGCATTTTCCCTGTTCAACGACTTCGACCAACGGCGGCCAGCATGGAATCTTTGGGACACACTGAACTGAAGGCGCGGCATCGGCAGGTGCGCGAGTCCGAGCCTGTCAATCTCCGCTTGCGCGTTCATCGCGCCCTGAGCTGGCTCGCTCGTGCCGAACAGGCCGGCGATCTGGACGGGCGTTTCATCTTCCTGTGGATTGCCTTCAACGCCGCCTACGCGCAGGAGATCGACGGCGATCAGTTTTCGGAACAGGGCGCGTTCCGGGCGTTTCTCGAAAAGCTGTGCGCGCTCGACCGGGA
>JAISXA010000201.1 GCA_031270685.1 Planctomycetota bacterium | reverse complement strand
CCGCGGCGCTGCTTTTTGCAGCCTGCCTGCTCGCGGGATGCGTCGAACGCGCGCTGGTCGTCACCAGCGAACCTTCCGGGGCGGACGTGACGGTCAACCAGCAATGGAAGGGCAAAACCCCGTATGTCGTTCCCTTCAAGCATTACGGCGTATACGATATCTGGATCGAGCACCCCGGCTTCGAGGAAAACGGCAAGATGGTGAAATTCTATCCGCTCCATGCCAGCGAACCGGTGAAAGCCCCGGGATATCAATATGCGGGCGCCGATTTCGTGAGCGAGGTCCTGTTGCCCGCCACCCTGCGCGACCAGCACAACCTGCACTATGTTCTCGAGCGCGTGGATCGGGCCGATCCGGTGGAGGATGTGCTTGCCCGCGCCGACCAGCTGCGGACCGCAAGCCGGTTGCGCACGGAAATCCGCTATGCCAAGGACTCCGGGCGCGGGCGCCGGCAAACCGGCGCGACCGACGTCGCGCCGGGTCCGGGCACGGGCGAATACGCCGCCGACTATGGGTATCTCCCGGAATCCGAACTCCCGACGCCGACGGATTTGCCGGTTTTCCTGCCCTAATATCACGCCTTGGACTTCCTGCGCGACGGTTTTCGCTTCGGCTTCGGCATCGCCTCGGTCTCCCGCCCCGCATCGTCCCCGGCGCCGTCGGGTTCTTTCTTCCTGGGGGCGCTTCGCCCCGCCGGTCTGGGTTTGACCGCGCTCTTCGCCGCCGGCTTCGGTTTTACGCCATCGACCACTTCCTTCGGCGCCGAATCCCCGGCGGGGAGGCGCCCCGCCTCCGGATCGGGCGAGTCCCCGGGGATCTCCGGAAATGTCTCCATCGGCTCCCCGTCCAGGTCCGAAACCGCATCCCGGCCGGATGCGTCCGCTTCCGCCGGGGCCGCGTCCTCCGCCGGTGCGTCCTCCCGCCCGGAACCCCGCAACATCGTTTCCGCTTCGTCCGTCCCGGCGGGGGCGGCGGCGTCCCGCGAAACGCCCGCGTCCTCGCGGAACGCGGCCGAGGGCGCCACCGCCGCCGGCGCGTCGGCGGCGGCGATCCCGGCCCTGAGCGCAAGCGCCTTGAGCCAGCCGCTCCACCCCAACATGACCAGGAGAATGGCGGCGACGAGGAGAAGACAGAGGACGGCGACTAGCCAAAGCGCCAATTTGAGGAATGACCATATCATGTTGCCGCCGGCGGCGGCGGCGACCGGCGCGTAGCGCGACTTGATGTCGACTCCCCCCTCCCTGTCGATATTGGCGGCGAACACGCGCCGCATGTCGTCCCGCATCCAGCCGGAAGTCGAGGCGATCGCGCTTTCGGGGAAAAGGCGCACCAGGACCCGGGGGTTCACGATGCCGCGCACGGAGAATTCGTTCCGCCATTCCGGCAATATGCCGGTCGCGGCCAGCGATTGCCCCGCCCGCCCGCGCGACTCGCCGGCGAACAGCGGCAACTCGGGATCCGTGGACACGATCAGCCACAGATCGAAGGCGCGCACGGCGAGCGACCGGCGGTCGGGGCCGGAAACGCTGAAGAAATGCGGACGGCCCTCGTATGGCGTCGCCGTGACGCCGGGTTCGTTCCGCAATTCGCCGAGCGCGCCCACCGCGTTTGGCACGTCGAGGTATAGCGCCCAGGTCGCGGGCAGACCGTCACCGCCTTCGATCCAGGCCACGGCGGCGCGGCGCGCGCCGGCGAACCAGGAGAGCGGCAGTTGCGAACCCAGGCCGTGGACCTTGCCGCCGATCAGTTCCGCCAGCAGCGCTTGCAGGTGGCTCCATTGCCCGGCGCCGGAAACGCGGCGCTCGTCCCCCCATAGCGGCCATTCCCCGGCTTTTTCCAGAAGGTCGTCGAGGCGGCGGGTCTCGACGAACGCGGAAACGCCCTTCGGGACGAGCGCGGAGGGATCGCGCCGGTAATCGATCCGGTCGCGCAAAAACGCCAGGAGGATTATGAACAGCAGGGCGGCCGCCGCCAAAATCGTCCAGCGCCGCCACCCGGGCCGCTGGATCGATTGCGTCAGCCAGGCGAAAAAACCGCCTAAGCGCGACCCCGAAGAAACGTTCCCCTGTTCGGACATGGCAAATCCTCCCGTTGCGGGCGCCGGCGCCGGCGCGCATGGCGGATCGCGGGCGGCGGTCGCGCCTTCCCGTCAGCCTTCGATCCTGATCAACACCGGCGGCTCGTGCAATAGCTCCAGCGCGGAAATGTCGCGGAGCGCCTGGGCGACGTTTCCTTCCCGCGCATTGTGCGTAACCAGGCACACCGAGGCGTAGCCGTCGCTGCGCTCGGCCTCGAATTGGTGCATGGCGGCGATCGAAACGTCTTTCGCGCCGAGCGCCGTGGCCAGCGTGCCCAGGACGCCCGGGACGTCGCGGACGATGAAGCGCAGGTAATGCCTGGCCCGATAGTCGTCGAAGGGGGCGACGCGGCAGGCGTTCCGTTCCGGAGGCAGCCACGCCGGGCCCGGCCCGCCGAACGCGACCGACTTGGCGACGGCGACGATGTCGGCCACGACGGCGGAAGCGGTGGGAAACCTTCCGGCGCCGCGTCCGTAGAACATGCTTTCCAGCGCCAGGTCGCTCTCGGTCTCGACCGCGTTCAGGCTGCCGGACACGCCGGCGAGCGGGTGCGTGGCGCGCAACAGCGCCGGATGCACGGACAGGAACAGCCGGGCGCCGTCCGCGGCTTCGCCGCCGTCGTCGTCCCCGGCGGCGCCCGGCCCGGGTTCGGCGCGGATCACCCCGAGCAGCTTGGGGACGTAGCCGAGATACGACGCGATCCGGATGTCGGCGTCCTGGATCCCCCGGATGCCTTCGATATGCAATTGGGAAAAATCGATCCAGGTGTCGAAGGCGAGCGCGGAGAGCAGGGACAGCTTGTGCCCCGAATCCTTGCCGTCGATGTCGGCGGAGGGGTCGGCCTCGGCGAAGCCGAGCCGCTGGGCCTCTTGGAGCGCGGTCGCGAAGGGGAGACTCTTTTCCGTCATCGCGGTGAGAATGTAATTCGAGGTGCCGTTGACGATGCCCAAAAGCGACCGCACGCGGTTGGCGATCAAGCCTTCGCGCAGCGCGAGGAGCAGCGGAATCCCGCCCGCCACGGCGGCTTCGAACGCGACGACGAGCTTTTTTTCCCGCGCCTTCCGGAAAATGTCGGCGCCGCGCTCGGCCAACAGCGCCTTGTTCGCGGTGACGACATGCTTGCCGGCGTCAAGCGCCGCCATGACCACCTCGTGGGCGGTTCCCACCCCGCCCATGAGCTCCACCACGATGTCGACGCCGGGATTTACGACGACCTTGCGGTAATCGTCGACCACCCGTCCGGCGGGAACGCCCGCCGCCAGCGCGCGGGCAACATCCTGGTCGGCCGCCATGGCCAGGTCGACGTCGACGCCCGAGCGGCGCGCCAAAAGATCCCCGCGCGTCAAAAGCGTCTCGGCGACGCCGCCGCCGACCGTTCCCGCACCCACCAGGCCGACGCCGCACCTCCGCATACCCGGCATATCGCCTCCCAAACGCTCCGCCGGCGCCTGGGAAGGGTTCCCCAACGCCGGGAGCGTTCGCTTCTCGTAAAAACACGGCATGTCCGCGCCGAGCCGCGGCGGGACCTGCCGGATTCTGCCGCAAAACACGGCTTTCGGCAAGGAAAAAGCGCGCCGCATCCCCCGATGCGCGGTAAAAATGCGGCGACGGCATTGCCTACCCGGGGGCTTGGGGATATAATGTCGCGTTTTCCGCGCGGCGGAAGGCATGCCCATCCGGAAGGAAGGCGCGTATGACCGGTTCCAGCGTGAAGAAGATCGACGCCAGGCTTGAGCAGCTCGAACCCGGCGGCCTGCGCCACCGAGTGCTGTCCGCCCTAAGGCGGTTCAGGGCCTCATGGATCGAGCTGGGGGGATTGCTCACCGAGGTCGTCTTCGGCGGCGCTTACAAGGAGTGGGGCTACGACGATTTCGAGGTGTACTGCGCCCGGGAACTGGGCCTGAAAAAGCCGACCGTGCACAAGCTGATGGTCAGCTACAATTATATGAGGAAATACGAGGGGGACCGGCTTCGCGACTTCGCGGAAAGCCCCCCCGACGAGCTTTCCCCGCCCATGCCCGGTTACCAGACGGTCGAATTGCTGGACCAGGTGCGGCGGCGGGAAGGGGTCACCGAGGAGGAGGCGCTCGAATTGCACCGCCGCGCGTTCGACGCGGACGGCGACGGGGAACCCGGCCTGCGCAAGGAACTGCGCGAGCGGTTGCGCCCCCGGCCGGGAAACGCGGACGCCGACGCGGACCGGGAGCGGCGGCGCGAATTGGCGGACATCCTCCGCCTGTCGCGTGATCTCAGGCGCAGAATCATGCGTAACCGGTCGCTTCCGGGCGACCTTCGCGACCGCATCGAACAGTGCCTCGTGGAACTTGAGGCGCTGGAGTAGGCGCGAGGCGGTGGGAACGGCGGAGGCGATCGGGGAGTATTTCTCAAACGACGCTACGAAACAAAAAACGGGACCAGGAAGCCAGCCGCCGTGACCCTTATACGAAAAATAGCCGTTATCGGTGCCCTTGTTGTCAACATAACATCTTGATAATAAAAGAATAACGCCGCAAACTCTTGTGGCTGCGGCGTTATGATTTTCATCGCCGCGGGAATGGCGGAATGGCAGACGCGCAAGATTTAGGATCTTGTGGGGCGACCCGTGGGGGTTCGACTCCCCCTTCCCGCACCAACCTTTCCCCAAACCACCGCATCCCCCCGGGTGTTCCCGGCGACCATGGGCGGATCGTATGGGTTCGCCTTTCCGCAATGTGGACTTTTGGAGAAAATCGGGCCAACCGCCGCCCGATTTCCTCCAAAGATGTTGCTGCTCACGGACCAATGGGTTGATTTTTCGTCAGGTCGGGCGATACCGCCGACTTTGCAATAATTCCCGACG
>JAISXA010000192.1 GCA_031270685.1 Planctomycetota bacterium | reverse complement strand
GCTTACGGACCAATGGGTTGATTTTTCGTCAGGTCGGGCGATATCGCCGACCTTGCAATAATTCCCGACGCAAAATGCAAACCCAAGAAACTTTGGAGAGAATCAAACGGCGGTTTGTTTGATTCTCTTCAAAAGTCCACTGATAATAATATAGTTGTAAATTGTAACTGTCGAAGATGAGCTTAAAGAAATCGGTCGGCGGTTGGGCCGGTTTTCTTTAAAAATCGGCCCGGAGACAGAAGCTGGATGAAGCGGTGACGCTCCCCGCGAAGCCTAAATCGAAGGTTCGGACTTTGCGGGGAGCTATGCGCCTGATTGAGGATCATCCACCCATGCCAATTAGGCGGGAGACGCTTTGGGCGGAAACCTTGGAGTTTTGGATGCCGAACAGGTTAGCCTGCTCCAGGAGCTGCGCCGTGACCAGTTCGGTGATGGTCCTGGCCATGTCGGCGTCGCGGATGCGGCTTTCCGTCGCGGTCACGTTTTCGATGGAGACCATGAGGTTGTTGGCGTTCGTCTCCAGCGTGTTGGCCTGGTAGGCGCCGATATCCGCCCTGCCGGCGGCGACGTCGGATATGGCCTGGTCGATCACCCGCATGGCTATCTCGGGGTTGTTGGCGAGAGACGCCCTGCCGCCCGAATACAAATCGTTTAGCGAATAGCTTTCGCCGTCGACGGTCACCCGGCCGAGGGTGGCGGGGTTGTAATTCCCGAGCGACACGGTCTCCCGGTTCTGTCCGCCGCCGCCGCCGCCCAATTGCAACTGCATGCCGCCGGCGATGTTGTTGATCGTGGCCTGCCGGTCCGCGTCGGCGTTGACCAGTTCGTCCTGGCCGTAGCCGGTTTGGGCGATGCCGGTGGCGCCGTTCAGCCCTTCGGCGTTGAACGCGATGCGGCCGGTGAAGTCGCCGGTCTGGACGTTCGCGGCAAGGCCGTTGGTCGTCACCCCCGTGCCGTTGATGGTGAGGTTGGCGTCCTGGCCGTAATCGACCCTCGTGGTTCCCGGCGCGGCGAAGGCGTCGCCGGTACGCTGTTCGACGCGGACGAAGGCCTCCGATCCGTATGCGTTCGACGCGATTCTGAGCGCGGTCGCTCCGGCGCCCTGGTCGCGGATGGCATACGCTTCGACGCCGGTCGAACCGGTCGCGGAATTGATCTGCGCCGCCATGTCCTCGATCGCGGTTCCGGCGGCGAAGGCGAAGGTTCTCGCGCCGTCCGCGCCGGCGATGGAAAACTCCTGCGCGGTCGCAAGCTCCGCGGCGCCGAAGTCGGCTTCGAGATACGCGCGCTCGGTCTGGGACTGCGTTCCCCCGGCGTAGTCGACGGCGATTTCGTTCGCGGCGACGCCGGACCGGCTCCGGATGGAAACGGCGTCGATGATCCCGTTCTCGTCCGAGGCGCCGGAGGTGAAGTCCTGCGCGCCGTTGAGCAGGTTCTGGCCGGCGTAACTGGTGGTCGAAACCACGCGGTCGATGGAATTGAGCAGGGAGTTGAGTTCCGCCTGATTGGCGGAAGTCTGCGCGCCCGACGTGATGCCGTCGTTCAGCGAGTGGATCGCGAGGCTTTTCACCTGGGTCAGCATCGAGGAGACGCTGCCCAGGCCGCCTTCCGCGACGGACATGACGTTGTTCGCCTCTTGCGTGTTCCGGAGCGCACGCTCGTAGCCGCTGAGATCCGAGCGCAGCAATTCGGATATGATCAGCCCGGCGGGGTCGTCGGGCCCCTGATTGATCCGCAGGCCGGAAGAAAGTTTCTGCAGCGCCTTGCTGGTCTGCCAATTGGCGCGGTAAAGATTCCTGTTGGCCTGCAACGCGGAAACGTTGTTGTTAATGCCTAAAGACATGGTCAACCCTCCATGGGCCGATTGATGCGCCATCCGTTGGCGCACATTAAGGATTATTTCAGAGTATATCCGGCATTTTACATTCGTCAACAATTATTTTGGCGAAAATTTACTTAAAAGGAATCACCGGGGTGGGAAAATGCTTGCGCCCGGAAAATCGGTGATTATAATATTTTGCTCCCTTCCCGGAGACAATTTCTCTCCGGGAGTGGTTTTTTTTAAATCGACATAGTGATGGTCCGTCGAAACGGACGGATCGTTTTTTGGCTTGTTTCTTTTTGGAATTATGGAATGGGGAACATCATGGCGAAGCATCATTCCGCTGACGTCAGGGATATTGTACTGTGCGGCCACTCCGGGTCCGGCAAGACCATATTTGCGGAGGCGATGCTGCTCAAGACCAGGATGATCACCCGCCTCGGTTCGATCGCCGATGGTTCCACCGTGTCCGATTTCGAGAAGGAAGAAAAAGAATACCAGTATTCGCTCAACCCCTCGATCATGCATTTCCCTTACGCGGGAAAGGAATTCAACCTGGTTGACGTTTCCGGCCAGGTGGATTTCCAGGGCGGCATGGTCGGCGGCATGGTCGGCGGCGACGTGGCCGTCGTCTGCGTCAACGCCATGCGCGGCATCGAGCTCATGACCCGCAAGGCCTGGGACCTCGCCGGGCAATACGGCCTTGGCCGCATTGTCGTCATCGCCCGCATGGACGGCGAAAACGTCAACAGCCAGGAAGTCCTCTCCGCACTGCGGAAGAATTTCGGCCCCAAATGCGTTCCTTTCGTCGTCGCGGACGGAGAAGGCGCCTC
>JAISXA010000187.1 GCA_031270685.1 Planctomycetota bacterium | reverse complement strand
CCGCAAACGCGAAGAACGGACAAGAGGCCATTTTGCCCTTGCGCCCGGAACTGGCGGCGGACCTTGAAAGGCGGATGGCGCTATTCCTGCCCGGCGCGAAGGCGTTCCCCGGGATGTGGAGAGACAAGGGCGCGGCAATGATTCGCGTTGACCTTGAGGCGGCGGGAATCCTTGTGAAGCGCAACGCGAAGGGCGAACTGATCACCAGGGATGAATACGGTCGCGTGTACGACTTCCACGGCTTGCGCCACACCTTCGCAACCCTCTTGAACCAGGCACGCGTCCCGCTGGCGACGGCGCAAAAGCTGATGCGGCACAGCGACCCGAAGTTGACCGCGAACATCTACACCCATGTTTTGGTCGAGGGCAAGGCGGAAGCCCTGGCGAAGCTGCCGACCATCGCGGCGCATCACCCCGCCGACGAAGCCGTCGCGGCGACCGGGACCGACGACGCCGGGGATGTTGGTATAACCGCTGTTTCCGGGACCGTCATGAAAATTGACAGTGAAAATGACGACATTGGCGCGAATTCGACGGAAAGAAAGGGCGCGGCGAAGACCATGGCAGGCGGTTTTTTCAATTCGGACGACGGCAAAATCATTGTCAGTGAAATTGACAGTTGCGGAACGGATTCGATGACTAAAATAAAGACTTATATGGACAATAGAAGTTGCCAAAATGCTCTGGCTTCGGCATCAGTAGAAAACGAAAAACCCCTGTGCCACAAGGGCAAACAGGGGTTTCCAATATTGGCGATCGCGACGGGACTCGAACCCGCAACCTCCAGATCGACAGTCTGGTGCTCTAACCAATTGCGCTACGCGATCGTATCTGCGCGAGGAGGAAGAGTATATTGATGCCTTGGTCTTTGTCAAGCGCGGAAAGGATTTTCCGGAAATAATTCTCCCCTGTCCGCCGCTCCCCCCCGGGAACGGGCGAATCGGGGAAGCGCAAAGGTTGCGCCGGAACCGGGCGACAGGTTACAATAGCCGATGGTTAAGATCCCGGTGCCCGCCGGCAGGGCGTATTTTTGCAAGGAGCGCTATGCGCGTCGCGTTTTTACGGTATTTGCTGGTTTTATCCGCCGTTCTGTTCCCCGGCCCGGCGCGGGCGGCGGAAATTCAGTGGGCGCCCCTCGATTTCCCGGCGGCGGCGGCGCGGGCGCGGGCCGAAGGAAAACTGGTCCACATCTTCGTCGAAGGCGACTTTTGCCCGCCCTGCGACGCGTTCAAAAGAACCCACCTCTCCGACCCGGCCTATGTCGATTTCGTCTCCACCCTGTTCGTCAACCTCCGCGCGCATGAGGGCGATCCCGCCGGACAGGCGTTTCTCGCTTCGCTGAATCTGGTCCATCCGGCGGTGCCGCGTTTCTACGCGCTTTCGCCGGAGGGGTCCGGGATTTCCATGTCCGTCGGCATGGTGGCCGCGCCGCCGATGCAGGGGGCGGACGTCCTTTCCATGGCTTCGGGCCGGGAGCTCCCGGTCAACCGCGAAGCCGCCGCCGCGCTGGCCATGCGCCTGCGCGCCCATGCGGCGCGCGAGCTCGCGGCCGGGACCATCCGTCCGGACAACCCCCTGCGTCGCCTCGGCGTCGCCATTCTCGAGGCGCAGGCCTGGGCGCTCGCCGGAAGGCTGGATCAGGCCGAGAGGGCGTTCGGCGAAAGCTGGGCGCCAAATCTCGCCGATCAGGAGGTCAGAAACTGGTACGTGAATTTTTGGGTCGGCTGGAAGCGCAATCTGAACGGCGCGCTCGCGGTCGCGCTGAACTACCACGAAATCGCGCCGGAGGATCCCAACGGCTGGTGGCTCCTGGCCAACGCGCTTGCCGCGTCGGGACGGTTCGCCGAGGCCGCCGCTTTCGGCGAACGACTCGCGGCCGCCGATCCCCAAAACGCCAGGCTCGCCGAAGTGGTCAATGGCTGGCGCGCGCGGGCCGGCGGCTAGTGCTCCGCAAAGTCAAAATCTTCGATTTGGACTTTGCGGGTAGTGTCCCCGGTTCATCCAGCTTCCGCCTCCGGGGAAGTGAATTCCCCTTCGGCATCGGAGGTCGATTTCGGAACGGATGGACTTCGGCACTCGCAAGGTTGGCCTTTTCAGAGCACTAGTACATAGTCAATGTTGTAAATTATGTATTATGATCCATATCCTCTGCGGGAGAAGTCGACTCGTACCTGAAATTACAAGATTGACTGTGTACTAGGCTTTCCTTTCCAAAAGATAGTCGGCCAAAAGCCTGAGATAAAGGGCTTCCCGCCCGAAATCCCTTATCGCGTGCTTCGCCTCCGCGTTTTTCCTGGCGGCGAGGTCCCGCGCCGCCTCGACGCCGATGGCGGCCGGATAGGTCTGTTTCGCCGCTTCGCTTTTCGAGGCGCCCTTGGCCGAAGCGGGTTTCGGCTCGGTGAAATCCAGAAGATCGTCGCATATCTGGTAGACAACGCCCACCGCTTCGCCGTATTCCCCCAGCCGGGCGGATTTCTCGTCGTCGCCGCCGGCGAAAATGCACCCCATGCGGCAACAGCAGGCGATGAGCGCCGCCGTTTTCCACTTGTCGATCCGTTCGATCAGCTCCGGATCCTGCTCCCCGCCCTCGCTCTCCAGGTCGAGCGCCTGGCCGCCGACCGTTCCCTGCGAACCGGCGGCCTTGGCGAGTTCCGGGACGGTTCGCGAAGCCTTGTCGCCGGAGGCGGCGGCAAGCGTTTCGAAAGCCAGCGCCTGCAGCGCGTCGCCGACCAGGATCGCGATTCCCTCGCCGAAGGCCTTGTGCGTCGTGAGGCGGTTGCGGCGCATGGCGTCATTGTCCATCGCGGGCAGATCGTCGTGAACCAGGGTGTAGGCGTGCAGAAACTCGATGGCGCACGCGGCGTCGACCACCCCCGCCCGGTTCCCGCCGCCGGCGGCGAGGAACGACGCCAGGGTCAAGGCGGGACGCAAGCGCTTGCCGCCGCCAAGGACGGCGTAGCGCATCGCCTCATGGAGCGTCTCCGGTCTTTGATCGGCGAACGGCAGCAGTTTCGCGAGGCGCTTTTCGATTTCGGGCGTCAATTCCCGTAAAAACTGAATCAGTCTGTCCATGCGAACCATCCATAATAGACCGGCCGGGCGGTTCGGCGCCTACGCGAAATCGGCAAACACGAAAGTATGATCCGACGGCCGTTCCGCCCGGCGCGGCTCGATGTCCACCCGACATCCGACGGACCGCCCGGCGATCGGTCCCGCCGCGAGTATGTGGTCTATGCGCCAACCCCGATTGCGCTCAAGCGCCCCGCGCTGCCGGTAATCCCAAAAGGTGTACGCCCCGGCCTCGCGAATGTGCCTGCGGAAAACATCCTCGAACCCCCATCCGACCACCGCATCGAAAGCGTCGATGACTTCCCGGCAATGGCAGACGTGCGGCCAGACCGCTTTCGAATCGTACACATCCATCGGCAGTCTCGCCACATTGAGGTCGCCGACCCAAACCAGGTCATTGCCGCCGCCGGCGAAGCGCTTCCCGAAATACGCCCGCAAACGCCCGAACCAGGCGAGCTTGAAATCGAACATTTCGCTGTCAAGCGCCCGCCCATGCGGGATATAGGTGTTGACCACGGTCAGGCCGCCGATTTTCACCCTGACCAGGCGTGTGTTCGATCCGCCGTCGTCGTCCTCCAGCCCAAAAGAAAACTCGTCCGGCTCCCGTTTGCCGATGATCGCGACTCCGTTGTATGACTTCTCGCCGCAATAAACGACATGCCAGCCGCCGGCGGCGATCTCGTCCCGGGGGAAATCCTTGTCCCGGACTTTGGTCTCCTGCAGGGCAAGGAGGTCGGGAGAATACTTCTCAAGCCAAGCGAGTATCGCGGGCAGGCGCACCCGAATCGAGTTGCAATTGAAGGTCGCAATCCGCATAATTCCTCCGCGGCGGGAACACGAACGCCGAATTTAATTTCAACGCGGCGCTTGCCGCGGTCGGCATTTCATTTTACCATGTCCCGGGGCGGGGACAAAGCGAAACGTGGAGACTTTTGGCGGACGCCTCGGCGATGACGGAGTTTTGCAAATTGGCCATTCAAACCGCCGAATGCCCAATTTGTAAAAATCACGCTCCTTGCGACACAAGCGGAGAAAATCAAACAAACCGCCGTTTGATTCTCTCCAAAGTTTCCCGGGGTTACATTTTCCGTCGAGAATTATTACTTGGTCGGCGGTATCACCCGACCTGATGAAAAATCAACCCGTTGAGCCGTAAACAGTAACATCTTTGGAGATAAGATGGTAAGTCTGGAATACCGGAGCGGCGTCATTCCGGTCGAAAAGAGGATAGGGCGCCTTCTTATTCCTCTTTTCATCAGGAGACTATCATGCCATCTA
>JAISXA010000101.1 GCA_031270685.1 Planctomycetota bacterium | reverse complement strand
CTTGACGCCGCCGAAGCATTTCAGGATCTCCGCCCTGGTCGGTTCGGCGTCGAAGCCGCCGGCGACGACCAGCACCGCGTTGTCGGGGCGATAATACGCATTGTGAAACGCCCATGCCTCCTCGAGCGCGACGCCGCGCACCGATTCCATGCCGCCGATCACCGGCCTTCCGTACGGATGCCCCGGATAGGAGATCCTCAACAGTTCGGCGTACGCCAGCGCGTTGGGATTGTCGTCCCGCCTGCGGATCTCCTCCACCACGACTTCCTTCTCCGCAGCGAACTCGCCGTGGTCGTATTGCGGCGCGAAGACCAGGTCGGCCAGAATGTCCAGGGCAAGCCCGACGGCGTCGGCGGGAAGATTCACCAGATACGCGGTTTCATCGCGCGAGGTATAGGCGTTGGTCGTCCCGCCGTTGCTTTCGACGAGGGACATGATTTCCCCGACTTTCCTTTTCGCGGTGGTCTTGAAGGCCATATGCTCGTTGAGATGGGCGAGCCCGTATTCGGATGGCGACATTTCCCCGGCCGACCCGACCTTCACCACCACCCTGGCGGCGACGACCGGCGAGGTCGGCCTTGGGGCGAGAATGACCTTCAGGCCGTTTTCCAGCGTATAGGACTCGTCGGCGCGCGCGGCGCCGAAAGCGGCGGCGAAAAACGCGGCGCCCACAATCAAAGAGCGAAATCGCGGCATGTACCGTCTCCAATTGTTTCCAAACCCAATAGCGAATCGTTTCTCTCGGCGCCGGCGCATCGCCGCACACTCCTGTTACTATCGCTTTTTCCCCTTCCTACCCTCGGAACTTCAGCGACGCGCGCTGGATAGCCTCTTTCCCTAGCTTTTCGCGTATCCTGTCGGCGGTCCGCTCGAGGCGTTCCTGCCTGGCGTCGTCCTGTTCCGTTTCCCGAAACAAAACCTTTTGCGCCGGCTGGTCCGTGAATCCCGCGACCCCGACCCCGACAAGCCGGACGGGGCGCTTTCCGGCGGCGGTGCGGTCGCGAAGCAGCTCCACGCCATGCCTGGCGATGGCGGCGGCGAGACAGGTTGCGGCAGGCAAGGTTTTTCGCCGCGTCAGGGTGGTGAAATCGTCGTAGCGGAGCTTGATGAACACGGTGCGGCCGGCCAGGCCGCGCCGGCGCAAGCGTTCGGCGACCTTTTCCGCCAGGCCGAGCAGGACGGTCTCCAATTCCCCGAGATCGCACACGTCCCTGGCGAAGGTGGTTTCGTGGGAGACTGACTTCTCTTCCCCGTCCGGCTCCACCGGGGAATCGTCAATCCCGCGTGCGAGACGGTACAGGCTGGATCCGGCCACGCCCAGAACGTTCACCAGCGCGTCCTCGGGCCATTCGCGGAGTTGGCCGATCGTCTTCACGCCCAGCTTTTCGAGCTTGCCGCCGGCGACGGGACCAACGCCCCATATCCTGGAAACGGCCAGCGGCGCGAGCCGCTCCAGCGTCTCCTCCACGGAAATGACGGTCAAGCCGTCGGGCTTGTCGAGATCCGAGGCGATTTTGGCCACGGAACGGCAGGAAGCGACTCCCACCGACGCGGTCAGGCCGGTTTCCCTTTTTATGCTCAGGCGGATCCGCCTGGCGATGGCCACCGGGTCGCCGTGCAGGCGCTGGCAACCGGTTACGTCCAGAAACGCCTCGTCCAGGCTCACGGGTTGGACGAGCGGGGTGACCCGGTTGAAGATGGCGAAGACGAGGTCCGACACCTCCCGGTAGCGTTCCATTCGCGGCGGGGCGATGACGACCGCCTGCGGACAAAGCCGGATCGCCCTGGCCATGGGTATGGCGCTCCGCGCGCCGTACCGCCTCGCTTCGTAGGAAGCGGCGGACACCACCCCCCTGCTTTCCGGGGAACCGCCGACCAGAATCGGCTTTCCCCGCAATTCGGGATGGTCCAACTGCTCCACGGACGCGTAAAACGCGTCCATGTCGACGTGAAGGATGGCGCGTTTCCAGAGGTTCATTTAAAAGTCCGCTTCCGGCTCGTGTTTGAACCGGGAGAGCAGCATTTCCGAATCGACGGCGACCGGGTTGTTGGCGAGCCGGGCGGGATTGACGGTGGCGATCAGATCCTTCAACCGCCGGTCGGTGGTCAGGCCGACTCCCGCCAGCGTTTGGGTCAATCCGCACGCCCGCATCAGGTTGCGCCAAAACCTGGCCGCGTCCAGGCCGTTTTCCTTGCCAAACATGGCCAGGAGCGTGCGCATCATGTCGAAATGCGCTTCCTTTCCGGAGGGCGGGACGACGTTCGCATCGGGGTCGGAATTGAGCATCAGGAAAAAGGGCAGCGTCAAGGCCACGGCGTGCCCGTGCGCGAGGCCATAGCGCTTGGTCAGGTGGTATCCGAGCGCGTGCGGGCCTGTGGTCCTGGTGATGTTGATCGCCTTGCCCGCATAATAAGCGCCGAGCGCCAGATTGTAGCGGTTCCCCGGCTGCGGTTCGTGCACCGCGTTGTAGAGGTCGGGCAGAATGCGGCGGATGGCGGCGGCGGCCATTTCCCTGCTTTCGGCGGTCGCGGCAACCGCCCAGTACGATTCCACCGCCTGGGTAAGCGCGTCGAAGCCGGTTTCGGCCGTCAGCCTGGGCGGCATGCTGTAGGTCAGTTCCGGATCTACGACCGCCGCGTCAGGGCGCAGCTTGTCGTCGCCGATGGACTGCTTCTTTTCCCCCACATAGAAAACGGCGTACCGCGTAGCCTCGGCCCCGCTGCCGGCCGTGGTGGCGACGGCGACGAGCGGAGGGCCGTCGCCGCTCGGGACAATCTTTTCGGGCGATTCCGGATCGTACGGCGAAGCGTTGAAGGCCATGACCTTGATCATCTTGGCGACATCGATGGGACTGCCGCCGCCTATCGCCACCATCAGGTCGGGGTCAAACGCCTTGAACCGCCCGGTTCCGGCGAGGATCTCCCTGAAATCCGGATTTGGCGAAAAGTCGCCGAACACCTCCACCGACCGGTCGCCGAAGAAGCGCCACTCCCCCCTGCCGGTGAAACGCTTCCAGGTCCCGGGACTCGCGACGACGAAAACGCGGGCATAGCCCGCGTCCGACAGAGATCCCAGCGCCTCGTTAAGCGCCCCGAAACCGACGAAGTCTTTGTTCATAGCCCAGCCCTCGACTGCGGAGGTTCCTGTTCGGTCGACTTTTAACTGGATTTTTACCAATTGGGCATTCAAACCGCCGAATGCCCAATTGGTAAAAATCACAACCTTTGCAACACAGGCGTTTTCGTTTTTTGCAAGGTGGCGATTGGCGGTTTAATCGCCACTTTGCAAAATTTCAGTTGTATATAAATCCAGTATATACCAATGCGTTGTCAGTGGTCAAGGCGTCGCCTTCTTTAGCCAGGGTCGATTAGCTCTCTTTTTTATCCGAAATTAAAGGACCATGATTTTTCGGTTGTGGTTGCGGCGATTTTGGCGATAATGATTGTAAATAGGTATTAACTGAAGCGTGCAAAACGGCGATTAAACCGCCAATCGCCGTTTTGCAAAAATTAAAACCGCATGCGCCGCAAGGATTTCGATTTTTACAGAGTGGGCATTCGGCGGTTTGAATGCCCACTCTGCAAAAGTTCAGGTATGAACCATCGACGGCGGTGGACGGCATGCCGACCTGGAACGGCCGGCTGTTTTTTTGTCGTTTGGCAGAAAGTGGACTTTTGAAGGAAATCAAACAAACCGCTGTTTGATTTCCTTCAAAGTTTCAGGGCGTTCGTTTCAACTGCGCTTTTTTTGCAACGGACAGGAAAGAGCATCGACAATGACGGAAGAAAACGGCGCCCCCGCGCTGGATGTCGGCCCGGGGGAATATAACGGCGATTCGATCAAAGTGCTGGAAGGACTCGAAGCGGTCCGGAAGCGTCCCGCCATGTATATCGGCGGCACCAACTCGGAAGGGTTGCACCACTTGGTGTGGGAGGTGGTGGACAACTCCATCGACGAGGCCATGGCCGGGCATGCGGACAAGATTGCCATAACCATCAACGGCGACGGTTCCATGACCGTCCTCGACAATGGCCGGGGCATTCCCGTGGACTGGCTTGCCGAACAGGGGATGTCGGCGCTGACCGTGGTCATGACCGTCCTGCACGCCGGCGGCAAATTCGACCACAATGCCTACAAGGTCTCCGCCGGCCTGCACGGCGTGGGCGTAAGCTGCGTGAATGCGCTCTCCGCCTGGGTCGAGGTCGAGGTGTTCCGCAACGGCAAGGTGTATTTCCAGCGTTACGAGCGGGGCGTGCCGGTCACCGAAGTCGAGGAGCGCGGCAAGACCAAGCAGCGCGGCACCAAGATCACCTTCATGCCGGACGACGAGATCTTCACGGAAACGACGGATTTCCGTTACGAGGTGATCGCGACGCGCTTGCGCGAACTCGCGTTCCTCAGCAAGGGCTTGGCGATCGAATTCGCCGACCTGCGCCAGGAGAACAAGCGCGACCTGTTCTTTTACCGCTCCGGCATCAAGGGCTACGTCGAGAGCCTTAACGAAAACAAGAACCTGGTCAACCAGGAGGTGATCTATTTCGAGCACCGCGACGACGAACGCCGCATGGAGCTCGAGGTCGCCATGCAGTACAACGACGGCTACGCCGAGAATATCTTCTCCTTCGTCAACAACATCAACACCATCCACGGCGGCACGCACCTGTCCGGCTTCCGCTCCGCCCTCACCCGCACCCTCAACGCCTGGGCCAGGCAGAACAACCTGGTCAAGAACGACGACGAACCCATCCAGGGCGAGGACACCCGCGAAGGGCTTTCCGCCGTCATATCGCTGCGCATCGCCGATCCGCAGTTCGAGGGCCAGACCAAGGGCAAGCTCGGCAACTCCGAGGCGGAGGGCATGGTCGCGCAGGTGGTCAACCAGTGCCTCGGCACCTATTTCGAGGAAAAGCCGGGCATCGCCAAGCGCATCGTCCAGCGGGCCATAGACGCGGCCGCCGCCCGCAAGGCCGCCCGCAAGGCACGCGACCTGGCGCGGCGCAAAAACGCCCTGACCGGCGGCGGCCTGCCCGGCAAGCTCGCCGACTGCGTCTCGCGGGACCGGGAAAACACCGAACTCTACCTGGTGGAAGGCGACTCCGCGGGCGGCTCAGCGAAGATGGGCCGGGATTCCCGCACCCAGGCCATCCTCCCGCTCCGGGGCAAGATCCTGAACGTGGAAAAGCACCGCATCGACAAGATCCTCTCGTCGCAGGAGGTGTCGAACATCATCACCGCGCTCGGGACCGGCATCGGCGCCAACGATTTCAACATCGAGAAGCTCCGTTACGGCAAGATCATCATCATGTCCGACGCGGACGTCGACGGCAGCCATATCCGCACCCTGATCCTCACCTTCTTTTTCCGCCACATGCCGGAACTGATCGAACACGGCAAGTTGTTCATCGCCTGCCCCCCGCTCTACCGGGTGCAGAAGGGGAAGGCGGTGCAGTACGTCCTGTCGGAGGAGGACATGCAGAGCGCGCTGCTCCGCCTGGGCATGGACGGAACCAGGTTCGAGGTGCGGGACAACGGCCGCAGCCGCAATCTGGAAGGGGACGGCTTCAAGCGCCTCCTCAAACTGATCGTGAAAGTCGGCCGGCTGGCGAAGGCGCTTCAATACAAGGGCATGACGCTGCGGGATTTTCTCAATCTCCGCCGCGAACACGGGACGTTCCCGAAATACCGCGCCGTCGTCGGCGGCGAGACGCACTACTTCGGATCGGACGAAGCGTATAGCCAGTTCATCAGGGAGCGCGAGGAAAGGGGCCAGCCTGTCGAAGTCGTCGAGGAGGATACGCTCATGACCGCCTCCGACCTCCCTGGAAACGGCATGGTCGTGTCCGAATTCCTTTTCGTCGGCGAATTCGAAAAGGCCGCGCACGACCTGGCCGATCTCGGCTTTCGCACCGAGGACATGGTCTATCTGGCCGAGCCCGGAACGACGCCCCGTTTCTGGCTGGTGACGGACCGGGAGCAGGTGTCGTGCGGGAGCTTCGCCGAAATCCTGGACAACACCCGTGATCTCGGCAAGCGCGGCATGGAGGTGGCGCGCTACAAGGGTCTTGGCGAAATGAACGCCGAACAGTTGTGGTCGACGACCATGGATCCGGAGAAGCGCACCCTGTTCAAGGTCACGGTCGAGGACGCGATGAAGGCTGACCAGCTATTCAACCTGCTCATGGGCGAGGTGGTGGAGCCGCGCCGCAAGTTCATCGAAAAGTACGCGCTCGACGCGCAGTTGGACGTGTGAGAATACCGTACCGCTCTATCGCCTCATACATCCACCGCTCAATGAGGTGTTTTCGACAACTTGATCCAAAACCGGCGATGTCAAAAAAAGCGGTGCTGAAACAAACGTCCTGAAACTTTGAAGGAAATCAAACGGTGGTTTGTTTGATTTCCTTCAAAAGGCCACTGAATGACGGGCAATTGAAATGTCGTCTCGCTTAGGCCAAATTGACAGTGTCGCAAACGCCAAAGCTAAATATGGGCGATTGTGTCACTTGTATCACTATGACTCCGAACAGGAACCATCCCCGAACAAACACCCGATTATTGGAAACCTCGGAGACGCGATACAATCGATTGCGGTGACGGAAATCTACCGCAAGATGGGCGTTGACATCGACTCACTGTTGCCTGTCAGCCGCGATGACCTGAATTCCTACTCTGGGCCCGTATGCACTCTTCCAATGCAAGGCTGGTTTGCGAAATGCGGTCAATCATTTCCTTTTCCCTGGAGCAAGCGGATTAATCCCGCATTCGTGGGTTTTCACCTTTCCAATAGAGCAAATACCAGAAAACTCTTCATCAAGCGGCGCATTCATGAAGCGATGAAGAGACATGAACCTATCGGATGCAGAGATCGCAATACCGCTTCTTTCCTGCAAGGTTTAAACGTGGATGCTTATTTTTCCGGTTGCTTGACGCTGACGTTCGAAAAAAGAAAACGCGGACCAGCGCATGGCAAAGTTTTCGTTGTCGACCTTACTTTGAAAATGCTTAACCAATTGCCCAGACAAATACTTGAACGAGCGGATTATTCGATTACCCACTATTTCGCTTTTAGGAACAATCCTTTGTCAATGGCGGATTGCATCGAATCCGAACAAGCGGCACAGGGCATCCTGGACAGATACCGCGAAGAAGCTGAATTAATTGTAACCGATAAAATCCATTGTGCTATGCCGTGTATCGCAATGGGCATTCCGGTTGTCTTCATCACCAACAATGTCGGTGATGCGCGATTTGACGTTTTGCGGGGGCTGCTGCCGCTTAATTCCCATTATGAAATGAATCGAATTGATTGGAATCCCCCCCCCGTAGATTTCGAAGGATTGAAATCCGCCATAGCGAACAATGCGATGGCAACCATAGAGGGAGCGCAAAGAAACGACCGGGGGATGCGTTCCAGGTTCAAACATGAGCTTTTGAATATGACGACCGCGATGGAGGAGATTTTTCCCAGTAATTGGACAAGGTGCAAGCGCAAGGCGGTACGCGCTATCGCCTCAATCATTCCTTTTGAAAAGACAAGAAAGAAAATCCGGCGGCTAGGTTGACGTTCACAGAAAAGTGCGGCGCCGATGTAACCATGGGATTTGCGAATCGCATGAAATTTTTCCAGCGCGTTTGGGACAAGTGCAGAGGCAAAGACGTCATTCCCCAAAACCCAGTAGCCACGCACTACGGCGACAAGTTCGTGTACGCAGGCGCGGAAGCTGAAGCCATCCTTGCCAGGTCGCTGGAAAGGAAACATTCGCTTCTGGTCGCCCGTTTCGGTCGGACCGAGTTGAAAATCGTCGATTGGTTCATGCGACATATGTCGTTGCACCAAATAGATTATCCCGCGCGGCGGATTCGCCAGTTTGTCAACAACGCCGGTTTTTTTGGCGCGGATCCGCGGTTATTGACCCGCTTTTCCTGCGAGTTTCTTGCCATAGCCGGAGGGATCGACATTCTCGGAGTCTGGTTCGTCATCAATGAACGCCAAATATGCGATGACTGCCTGGGTTCTGGAGCGCAACTTGTGGCGCTGGACTCCTTGACGCCTGGACCGGTTTTTGTAAGTCCATGGACCAGGCATTTGGCGGGGAAAAAGGTCTTGGTCGTTCATCCTTTTGTGGATTCGATCAGGCGGCAATATGAAAAGAGAGAGGCGTTATTTGCCAATCCGGATGTCTTGCCGGAATTTGCCCTGATTACGCTTAAGGCGTACCAGAGCTTAGTCAACCACAATCCGGAAAACCATGCGACCTGGTTCGACGCGCTCGACGACATGAAGCGCAAAATCGATGCCATTGATTTCGACGTCGCGCTGATCGGCGCGGGAGCCTACGGCATGTTCCTCGCGCATCGTGTGCCGCAGCAAGCGGCGTGAGAGATGGGAGAGGGCGAAGGGTTGCCTGGCCTCCCGTGATCGGTTTGCAGGAACGGGTCACAAACCACCGTATGCGGCTTGGGTCAAAAGC
>JAISXA010000076.1 GCA_031270685.1 Planctomycetota bacterium | reverse complement strand
GTTGATCGGAATGAGCGGCGATTCCCGCCGGCATTCGCTTTTCGGCTGACGCCCGATGAATGGGAAAACTTGAAGTCACAATCTGTGACTTCAAGATCGCAATGGGGTGGCCGGCGAAAATTGCCACGAGCTTTTACCGAACACGGGGCCGTCATGCTGGCGTCGGTCCTGAACTCCGACAGGGCAATAGCCGCCAGTATCCAGGTCGTGAACGCCTTTGTCCGTCTTCGTCACGTAATGGACGCCAACCGTGAGTTGGCCCGGAAGGTGGAGGAATTGGCCGCGAAGGTGGGCGATCACGGCAAGGCGCTAGCCATCATCTTCCAGGAACTCGATCTTTTGACCCAAGGGACGGATCCGGAGCCGCCCAGGGAGCGGATAGGTTTCAAGCCCAATAAAAAGCGCGGAACATCAGGCAAGGGTAGGCCGCCGTAGAGCGATTGAGGATGAAGGAATCTGCATCATGACAAGGGCACAGATCAATAATTGGGTAAAGGATAATCCGACTGTGGTATTAGCTTTTTTCTCCCTGTTCCTTGGCATCATCACCTTTACCGTAGAGGAGACTATCTCCATATTGCATAAGCGTATCTCCGAATTGGAAGCGAATCAGTTTTTTGAATACAAAGACGGCACCTTCCATGACATTAATTTATGAGCGCCAAAGCCCATTACAAAACCGAGGGCAATAAGCATTAAAAATAATCCGATAGGAGGCTCAGATGAAAAATATGGGCGAGACTGATACTGATAAGGGCATTGTCCCTGAAGATGAATTTTCCCGGCTTGAATCGAAAAAAACAGAGCAGCAGCCGCCTCTTCTGAAATCTCCATGTTCGGAATCCCTCCTTCAAGGATGCTCTTTGCTACATAAACATGATGATAAAATAAATACGTTGATTGTCAAGAATTATCCGAATCGGCCCTGAACAGGAAGGTGAACGGAGAATGAACGGAGAATGAACGGATGGGCGATCTCATTGACGCGATACTTGATTTTATAAATAAAAACCCATTGACAGTATCGATTGTCATGACGATTAGTGGTGGCATAATTGGATATTGCGTAAAGATCGGACGCTTTTTGACGCAGTCCTTATCTCTTAAAAATCAACTCAAGGATGAGCGTAAAAAGGTGCAGGATGCCGAGCGCATAAATGCCGCCATTAATAGTCGCAATGAAGAGCTCTCGCTTGAGCTTGCGAAATTCTCCGAAATAGGAGTTTTCCGTGAATGGCTCTTTTTCGCCCATGATCCCGCTCCTCGCGCACCTTTATGCCCTCGATGCCATGCCGACGGCAAAAACAATCGGATGCATTTGCAACCAGGTCCTATTTCCGAACAAAATTATATCTTGTCCTTCCTTTGCGTCAAGTGCGGATTTAATGTTATGTTTGACTCGAAAGAGACCCAAGATGACCAGTTGTTTGTCCGGCTTGGATGGAATCAATCCCCATCCGGCACTGATTAAAGAAAACACTCATGCGCATCTATTTCGCGGCCACCATTTTCGTTTGCATCCTGTCGCCCCTGGCCATGTGCCGCTCCACTGCCGCCGCCGATTGTACCGCGAAGGGCATTCCCCTGCACGGCCGGGTGAAGGAAGTGACGGCGTTCCCCGACTTGCGCGTACAGAAGGTGGACTCCTTCCCCGACCTTCGGGTTAAGTTGGTGACGGCGTTCCCGGACAGATGCGGAGAATGGCAAATGGTTGCATCCTTCCCGGACTTCACAATACAATACGTCGATGCGTTCCCAGATATCCGGGTGCAGTTCGTCGAGTCGTTTCCGGGGAAGCCATAAACCAATAACCATCACATTCAGGGGAAAATCCATGCGCATTTACTTTGCGGCATCGCTCTTTACCCAACTGGAACGCAACTGGAACCGCCGCCTGAAGGACAGGATCGAGCAAATCCTGCCGGAGGCGAAAATCTTCCTCCCGCAGGACATCAAGATCAACGGTGCCTACGAAGACCCCAAAAACAACGGCAAGCTGTTTACCCAATGCGTCAAGGGCATCGATAACGCCGATATCGTCTTGGCGGTGATGGAGGGATGCGACGTTGACAGCGGCACGTCATGGGAAATGGGGTACGCTTACGCCAAAGGCAAGAAGGTCATCGGCATCCGGACCGACTTCCGGCCCGGCCCTGACCATGGCGTCAATGTCATGCTGGGGCGTTCCTGCAATTACGTTGTCCGGGAATTCGCCTTCCTGGAGGACGTGGACGCGGTGGCCGAGGCGGTCGTGCGGCGGTTGCTGAAGATGAAGCGGGCTGAACGTTCAGGGAAGGCGAAGAAGGCGGCGCAATGACCGGGAAAGAGTGATTGCGGATGGATTGCTTCCATTTTTAGTTGATTCTAGCCAATCCGCAGTTAATTGTTCGCCATTAAGTCAATGTATCGCAAGTAGTTATAATTAATTATTGCTTGACTATTGCTTGACTATTGCTCGCAAATATTGCCGCCGAGCAATAGGTCAACCTTGGACACGAACTGGACACGAATAGATGGGTTTTATTCCTTGTCTATCCCTGTCAATCCCGAATCGTGAATAACGCAAGTACCGGAACGAAAACGCATTACGCCATAAGTGGTTGTGCATGGCATGGTTGCATAATGCACTGAATGTGACTGTTAATCCGCAGGTCGCTGGTTCGAATCCAGCCGGGGGAGCCAATATTAGAAACGCGAACTATCCGCGTCTGAATAGTTAACGGAGAACCCTGAGGGCGAGAGTCCTCGGGGTTTTTCCATATCCCGTCATCATCAAAGCCTTTAGCGCGTTCCCGCCTTGCCCGTCGTGTTCTCCGTTTCGAGAGAGAGCATCTGGGGTGCGGTCGCAACCCCCATGGTTGCTCCCGAACCCCAAAAATCTCTCCCCAAACTCTCCGATTCTCTGTTGAACAACCCTCTCTGGGTTAACAACCGCGTTCGTCTTACACCCCAGTCCGACATTTCGAACTCCGGCCGGGTAAGTAAACAGAGAAGAGAACGAACCCCAGCCGGACGACGCGCCGGAGGCAAAGCCAAGGTCGTCGTGGGCGCAGCCCGAGAGGAGCGTGCCCATGCAGTTGGACGAACTTGTCGCCACGGATGAATGCCCCGGGCAGGATGTCTCCCACCTCACGCCGGACGAACGTCGCCGCGAGATCGCGAGCCTTCTCGCCACCGGAATCCTCCGTCTCTTGACCCGGCGCGGAACCCTCCCCGAAACGCCCGCTGGCGGCCCGGAAAGAGGTTCATCGGAAATCTCGGATTCCGTCCACAATTGCCTTGATGCGTCTGCGACAAAGAGGACTCATGTCCATGCCGTTTAACGGGTTGGGAGATTCCACCCCAGCCGTGGTGGCCGGGCGCGGGCCGACCCGGAAAGGAGATCCGGCATGGTCGTGAACATGGGAAAGGAAGTAGCCGCCCTCAAGCGCATGACGGTGGCCGAGCTGCGCGGCAGGTACGCCGAGGTCACCGGCGAGGAGACCCGCTGCCGTCACAAGGACTACCTGGTGCGCCGGATCGCCTGGCGGCTCCAGGCGAACGAGGAAGGCGACATATCCGAGCGGGCGCGAAAGCGCGCCGAGGAACTCGCCTACGGAACGGATGTTCGCATCACCTCTCCCCGCGAGAAGCCGGTCGCCAAGGCGGGGCCCACCAAGGTCGGGAGCATCCAGGTGTCGCAGGACGACCGCCTGCCCATGCCCGGAGCGGTGATCGTCCGCGAGTATAAGGGCGAGACCATCGAGGTCCACGTTCTGCCCGACGGCTTCGAATACGAGGGCGAGGTCTATCGCACCCTGAGCGCCGTGGCCAAGAAGGTCACCGGCACGCATTGGAACGGATACCACTTCTTCAGACTCGGCAAGAAGGGAGGCGGCGATGACCAACCGGAAGAATGACCTGCCAACCGTCCGTTGCGCCATCTATACCCGCAAGAGCACGGACGAGGGGCTCGACCAGGAGTTCAACTCGCTCGACGCCCAGCGGGAAGCGGGCGAGGCGTATGTCGCCAGCCAGCGCGGCGAGGGCTGGCTCTGCATCCCCGACCATTACGACGACGGAGGCTACACCGGCGGGAACATGGAGCGTCCCGCGCTCAAACGCTTGATGATCGACATCGAGGCTGAGAAGGTCGATTGCATCGTGGTCTACAAGGTCGACCGCCTGAGCCGGTCCCTTCTGGATTTCGCCCGCATCATGGAATCCCTGGAGAAGCACGGCGTCTCGTTCGTCTCGGTCACGCAACAGTTCAACACCACCAGCTCGATGGGCCGCCTGACACTGAACATCCTGCTCTCATTCGCTCAGTTCGAACGGGAGATCATCTCGGAGCGCACCCGCGATAAGATCGCCGCCACGCGGCGGAAAGGCAAATGGTCGGGCGGCATGCCGATCCTCGGCTTCGACGTGGACCCGCGCGGTGGGCGGCTGATGGCGAACGAGGACGAGGCGGTCCGGGTGCGGGGCATCTTCGACCTGTACCTCGAGCGGATGTCGTTGACCGACACCATCAAGGAACTCGACGCGCGCGGCTGGGGCAACAAGCAGTGGACCACCAAGAAGGGACGCGAGCGCGGCGGGAAGCCGTTCACGAAGAACAGCCTGTTCAAGCTGCTCACCAACGTCCTCTACATCGGGAAGATCACCTACAAGGACGAGGTCCACGACGGCGAGCATCCGGCCATCGTAGACGGCGAGGTCTTCCGGCGCGCGCGGGCGCTCCTCAGGCGGAACGGGACCACGGGCGGCAAGCACGTCCGGAACCGGTTCGGCGCGCTGCTGAAGGGCCTGCTGCGCTGCGTCCCCTGCGACTCCGCGATGACGCACACCCATACCAAGAAGGGCGAGAACCGGCGTTATCGCTACTACGTCTGCCAGAACGCCCAGAAGCGTGGCTGGCACAACTGCCCGTCGAAGTCCATTCCCGCCGCCGAAATCGAGCGGTTCGTGGTCGAGCAGGTCCGCGGCATCGGAAAGGACAAGACGATCCTCGCCGAGGTCATTGGGGAGACCCGCTCCAAGGGCCAGGCGCGGATCAATGAACTGGAGGCCGCGCGGAAGGGGCTCGAACGGGATCTCAAGCGTCACCATGCCGATCTTCGCAAGTTGGCCGGTCGACTCGCCGCGAACGGGACGGCCACCGACCACGTGGCCGACCTGCAGGACCGCATCCGGAGCGCAGAACAACGGGCCACGGCGGTGCGCGAGGAACTCATCGCGCTCGGACGCGAATTGATCGACGAGAAGGAGGTCGCCCGGGCGCTCGCGCTCTTCGACCCAGTATGGGAAGCGCTTTCGCCGCGCGAACAAGCCCGCGTCATTCGCCTGCTCGTGCAGCGGGTCGACTATGACGGCGGGAAGGGAACGGTGTCGGTGACGTTCCACCCGGCGGGCATCAAGACCTTGGCCGAGGAACTGGAGGAGACACAACGATGACGACAGGTTTGACGGTCACCAAACAGGTCCACTTCCGTATCGGGCGCGGGAAGCGCAAGGTCATGCGGGAAGGCGCTGCTCCGGAGAAGCCCAAGGTCAACACGGTCCCCCGGCTGTCCCGGCTCATGGCGCTGGCCATCCGGATGCGAAGGCTCGTGGATGCGGGCCAGGTGGCGGACTACGCCGACCTGGCGCGGCTGGCCTACGTGAGCCGGGCCCGTATCACGCAGATCATGAACCTGCTCCACCTCGCGCCGGACATCCAGGAAGACATCCTCTTCCTGCCCGCAACCGACGGAGGCCGCGCGCCTATCCGCGAGAAGATGGTGCGCCCCATCGCCGCCGTCCCTGACTGGCGCAAGCAGCGACAGATGTGGAAGGAACTCAATCGCACCGCAACTCCGTAGGCGTTCCCGCCTCCGGTCCTTGGGGTTTCGTCCCTGCGGCGGACTCCTTTAAAAAAGCATATTTTTATTGACACTCGCATCCAAGTTGTTATAGTAAAACTTAATCGGTTATGGCACTGAGATGGCATATTGTACAAACATTTTGAGGGAAGCGATCGGTAGTGAATCATGTATGCCCGTCTTGGCTAGGGCCTCTCTTCGCGGCACCTCTTCGCAGATTGTTCCAAAACCCCGAGTTCATGCTTATCCCCTATATCGAGAGCGGCATGACCGTTCTTGAGGTTGGTCCTGCGATGGGCTTTTTTACCATACCTATGGCGCGGCTCGTGGGTGACGGAGGATGTGTGATCGCCACCGACCTGCAGGCCAAAATGTTGGCGGGGTTGAAACGAAGAGCGGCCATAGCCTGCCGCGAAAACATCATTTTTCACCAGTGCATGGAGAATTCGTTGTGTCTCGAAGAACGTCGCCAACAAGCGGACTTCACGTTGATCTTTTGGATGTTGCACGAAGTTCCCGACGCGCCCAGGCTCATCAGGGAAGTTAACGAAACGATGGTTCCAGGAGGTCGTCTGCTCTTTGCGGAACCGTGGTTGCATGTGAGCCGCGCGGCCTATGATCGCAACGTGGAAACGATTGAAAAGACGGGGTTCGACGTTGTTTGCCGGCCTAAAATCGCCTTCAGCTTCTCCACTCTGTTTTGCAAACGATGAGCCCTTAACCCAAATTATTCATACCAATTACCTGAAACTGGCCTCATAGTTGTTTCAATATCCTGTCGTTGCTCATGATGGATTCCCAAGAACTCGACAGGAGAATATCCAGGACCTATCCACCCGATGCCCGAAACGCTTCTTCTCGAACCTCCGCCCAAGGTCATCCGTCCCACATTGCGCGATCATGGGCGATTCTCTAACCAGGCGGTCTGGTTGTCGGGGCTGTCGATGAAGACTTCCGGGGCGGGAATGAAGATGGTCGAGACGGGGCCCTGGCGTCCATCGCGGCGGGCGCGGACGGCCACGTAGAACGGGTCCGCCGCGTCGGGGATCGCCGTCGTGTAGCCCCCGGGCGCGCGGGAGGAAACGACTTGGGCGGGATCGCCCGAGGTATCGACCGGTTGGCTTGCCCCGGCCCAGATGGCGAAGTCCTCCGGGGCCTGGGTTCCGGCGGCCGCCAGCCAGGTCCACGAGATCAGCGCCGTGTCGTTGCCGCGAGAGTACCGCAGCCCGGTCACGGCGGGCAGGGGTACGGCGATTTCTCCGCCTTCGATGGTCAACGGAAAGACCGTGGCGTAGCGGGCATCACGCCAGTAACAACCGTCGGCCCGCATCCGGATTTCATAATCGCTGTCCTCGAGTTCCACGCCGGTCAAGGTAAGCGGGCCTTCCGAAGGCACAAAGCCCAGGGATGTCTCCGCGCCGGTGGCCAGGTTCACGGCAAAGAGCCGGTAGCCAGAACGGGCGAAGGCGTGGAGATCCTGTCCGAGGACGGCTTCACGCACCCCGGCCACCCGGAGCCGAGCGGCAAGCAGAGATGCGCACCTGGCTCGGGAGCCTATGTCCTGCATGAGCATGAGCATGACGCTGCGGTCGGAGCGCACGCGCACGATCTGCGAGAAGAGCAGTTCGCCACTCGGCAAGGTCAGGGGCGTTCCTCGCCGGACCCGGCCGGACAGCGTCGATATCTCCGGCGGCGTCCAATGCGTGGCGCGCTTGTACCGCCAGCGGCAGACGGGGTCGTAGTCTGGCGGCGGCGAGAAATGATGGACAACCGCGCGCCGCGTTCTACCCCGTGCGAGCGGCGCGGGAAGCGTCGCATTGTCCCATCCGGCGATCTGCATTATATCCATGTCGCGCCGTCCGTCCTGTTATGCCCGGTAGCGGATAATGACCACGCCGGAGCCGCCCGCGCCCGCGCCGGTTCCGCCACCGCCTCCGCCGCCGAGGCCGTTTGTTCCGGCGACGGCGCTGCCCGTCGATTCGCCGGAGCCCTGTCCGCCTCCGCCGTTTCCACCCGCGCCGCCGTTCAGGGTATAGGAGGTGCCGCCCCAGCCGGAACCGCCACCCCCACCGGCGTAGTAGGCCGGTGTGCCGGTGATGGCGATCTCCAGCCCGTCGCCACCCGCACAGTCTTTGGTGCCGCTGATATTGCCACCATAGCCCGCTTCCCCGGCTCCGCCACCTCCGCCGCTTAATCGCTTATAACTGGAAGCGGTGCTTCCCGTGCGGTACGCTTCCCCGCCCGCGTGGCCTTGCCCGTCGGTTCCGTTTCCCGGTAGCAAGGAGCCACTGGTCGTCGCTGCCCCTCCACCGCCGGAACCGCCCGACGCGGCGGAACTCCCGCTGGAGCCGTAACCTCCGCCGAGGGCGGTAATGCCGAAGACGGAGGATGCTCCGCCGCTGGCGGTCGCCGCGCCGCCCGCGCCGACCACGACGGGGTAATCCCCCATGGCCACGAAGTGCCCGGAGGCGTGGAGCAGTCCGCCCGCGCCGCCTCCGCCGCCGTGCGAGCCGTTCTGCCCGCCGCCTCCACCCCCGCCGACGATCAGGTACTCGACCTCGCCTTCGCCGCTGACGATGGTGAAGTTGCCGCTGGCGAGGAAGGTATGGACCCGGTACGCCAAGCCTTCCACCTCGATCTCCGTAACGGTCCCGCCGGTGGCGACGATGTTTTCCCCGAAGGCATGCAGGGAGAAACGCCGGATGATCATGCTCGACTACTCCTCGAAGATGAGGCGCGCCTTGGCGGTGACGTCAGCCCCGGCGGTGACGGCGATGCCGAGGCGGGAACCGCCGGTAACGACGATCTCGCCGCCGAAGGGGGCCTGCCAAGTGTAACCGCCTTGGGGATGGACTTCCTCGCCCATGACCTCGCCCGTGCCGTCGGGCTCGACCGTGGCCGAGTGCTGGGCCGTGGCCTGGAGCGTCTCGTCGTCGGCTTCGTTCAGCTTCTGTGGGGTGAAGGCGGTCATCGTTCCGGCCGTGGTCTGGCGCAGCACCTGCACCAGGATCGGCGCGGCGGTGTTGGCCGTGCCCTTGAAGCTGACCGAGATCTCCTTGACTAGTGCGCGGTGATTGGACGCGGCCGCGACCTGGAGCAGCGTCTTCTTCGCCGTGCCGGTCGCGATCTCGCCCGTCTGCGCAACTGCCTTGATTCCTGCCATGATTCGATTCCTTTCTGTTTGTCTCTACGTCTCGCCGGTGTAGACGTTATCGCACATTGGTCTCAGCCATATAGTATGGTCGAGGGAGAATTGTCTCCACGGGATCGGCTGTAGCGGGTTCTCGGGGTCGGGTTCCGACGTTCCGCCGTTGTCCAGCCAGGCCCGGAACTCGAAGAGTCCAGGACCCAGTGAAGGCAGCCAATAGCCTATAATCAAGGTCAGTAACGGCGGGAACGGCCGGAGGTCGCCGCCGACATAATTCGCCTTGTAAATGGAGATGAAATCCGCCAGGCTCGGCGGACGGCCCATTTGTTGATAGGCCATGCCGGCGGGCATGCTTGCGCCGGGCGGCATGATGTCTCCCCATGGAGATTCTGGATCTTCTCCCTCGACCTCGCACACGACCGCACCCCATTTCGGATAGCCATACTTACTGATCAATTTATCCCAGCGGGCGACGTCGGGATACCAGGCCTCCTCTGCCGGCCACCCCAAGTAAACCTTGCTATCCTCGATGAAGAGCATGGTCATTGACTGCGGCAGCCGGTGGTAGCGCACGCCCCGCGTCGAGCGGTAGAACGCACCCAGCGGAGAACGGATCGGGGTGTAGTCGATACTGCCCATGGCTCACTCCGAAACGTCGGCCACGAAGCGAAGGTCGGCCCGGCCCGCTTCCAGCGGCAGAAATCCGGCGGGGAGGAAGAACCGCTCCCAGATCACGTGCAGCCCGCCCGCCGCCAGATCGCCAATATGCAATCCACTTGCGGCGTCGCGGGGGCAGGAGAAAGCCACGCCCGAGGGCGCGGTGTTCTCGTTCGCTGGGTCTTCGAAGACGTTGCCGCTTCCCGGCGCGTCGAGGCCGATGTCTAACCATGGGAACGGCTCCAGCGTGTCGCCGTCTTCCCACTCGACCGCCGAGAAGCCGCGAATGCCGCCATTAGGAGTCATGATTTGAGCGGAGTTGCCCGCGCGGGCGTAGTAGTAACGCAGGTCGTCCTTGGTAACGTTGTGGACAAAACCGTGCGCGCCCCAGCCGGTCAGGTCTTCCGCGACCAGTACTCCTTCGGCGGTTCCGATACCGCCGTCCGCCGCGACGGCGGTGATGACGGCGTCGGGAAGAGGCGTCGGACACCAAACCCGGATCGCGTAGATTTTGTCGGCGGCCGTGTTCTCGACGGCCACTGGCCGGTAGACCGTGACGCCGTTTTCGGCCTCCGCGCTGATGAAGGTGGCGAGAAACGACCCGACGGGCGATTCCAGGCTCACGTCATCCAGCGCGTCCTCGGTCGGCAGGTCGTCCGCCGTGCGCCGCACGAGGAGGTACTTCGACCACTGCTCCGGCATGGATCCGCCGCCATAGAGCACGGCGGCCTCGCCTTCGGCAATGGCCGAGATATCCACCCCGAAGCCCTCGGTCTCGCCCGGCGGCGTCCACGTGAGCGTCTGACCCGAACCATCGTTGTACTTGAACGAAAGGACGCCCGTACCGGTCCCGTTGAGCATGGCCGCGTAGTCGATGGCGAAACCGGTGATATTGACCGGCGTCGAGGTCTTCATCCCCGGAATGCGCACGTCGCTGGCGTACTTGCCGCCAAGGAAGAGCGTGAAGAGATGACCGGCGGCCACGGCATAGGGCAGGTCTTCCTCGAAGGTCAACTTGTCCGTGTCGGCGTCGAACGCGCCCACGCTTGAATAGAATCCCGCATTCGACCCGGAATCCCAGCGGACGATGGCCCCGATCCAGTAGCCGTTCGCTTCGGTGAGGTTGGCGCAAATTGCGCTGCGGATCGTTCCGCCGGATGCCGTGTATTGCGCGGGCGAGCCCTTGCTCGCGGACAAGGCGCGGTGCAGGTAACGAAACACCAAGTCGCTGATCTTGCTCATGTCATGCCTCCAGCGCGAAGGCGAAGACTCCGCCTCCGCCCGTGATGTTCAACCCGGTCGGCTTGCCCGGCAGGGCAGCCAAGAAGAGCGGCCATTCCGGGCGGATGCTCGCTTTCCCAGAAGCCGAGACCGCCTCCACGTGCAGGAACCCCCATTTCTTTCCGTCCTGACGCAGATCGTTGCCGCCCTGGAACTCGTAATGCAGCGTGTCGGCCTTGTGCAGCACCCCGCCGATTACGTTGTCCGTTCCGCCGCCGGGGCGGTAATGGACGCGGTATTCCACTGCGCCGCCCCGCGCCGACCACCAGATCACGGGTTTGCGCTCCAGAGCGATGGCAGCAGGCACGGCCTCCACGCCCGGGGCGATCTCGTGAATCTCGACTATGAACGGATCGGGCAAACCGACCACGACGGACTTGTCCGCCTCCAACAGATGTTGCGACAGGAGAGCGGCAGCGCCGTTCACGAAGACGTGCGCCACCGCCTCGGGGTCGCCGGTCCACGAAAGCCGGGCGTTGCCCCAGCCCAAAAACTCGATCCGCATCTCGGGAACGATCATAACCTCCCGTCCCCGAATATCTCCTTGTCCCCGGTCGTCGCCCACGCGCGGCCGTCCACGTTCACATCCACCAGCACCGTCCGATAGGGCGAGGAGACGTCCTCCGGATCGAGCTGCCCCCGGATGTCGGCCATGGCCGCATAAATGATGCAATTGATTTCGTAATTCGGCGTGATTATCTGGACCTCCGAACCATTACCGTCTGCATTCCAGACGGTGCGTATCATATTGCCATTGTACCGATAGATCATGCCGTTGATGGTCTTGCCGTCGAAGGGCGTGCATCGGAGCGCCCAGGGCTTGAGCACGTAGACGTTGAACTCGCCTTCGGCGTACTTGTCGTTATCGTTGCTATCGCGGCCGCTATGTGTGAGCCGTCGGCACTCCAGGTGGTCCGGAAATCTGGTGCTCTTGACGACCATTTGCTGCAGTGCGAAATCGAAGGCGGAAGGACGCCCGCCCAGGTCGGCCTGCCGGTCGCGGGCGTAGCGCGCCGCGTCCACGAAAGCATTGTACGCCCCGGCGGAGATGCTGAGTCGTTGCCCCGGTGACACTTTCCTGAATGCGTCGCCCATGCCTATATCCCCAAGCCCGCGAAGCTCGCCAATTCATAGACCTTCTCTATGTAGACCCCAACCGGGCGCTTGATCCGAGTTTTCGTGTTGTAGTCGTCCGCCGGTTCGTAGCGCACCCACATGTACTCCCATCCCCACTTGCGAATACCCGTGATGTTGCCCACCTGGATGTTGGTGCGATTCTGCTGGGCGGCGAAGCGGAAGGTGACCTCCCACGGCGTGCTGGAATAGCTGTCCCGCCGGGAGCCCGACGCGCCGAGGAACAGCACCTCGCCCCGGTCGAAACCGCGAAACGAGTAGTAGTTTACCTTGCCGGTCAGTCCCGCGATCACGTGCCGGTACGACCAACTGATACTGGAGAAGTGATGCGTTTCGGAGAAGTTGAAGACGGGCACGACGATGTCCACGCCCTCGACGGCGGACTGGCTCACGCCGATGGCTCCATAGCAGTTCGGGGCGCGGCCGTAGCTCGTCACCGTCGAGAGCGACTGCGTGATGTGCTGCGTACCGCCGGTGGTGTCAAACTCGAAGGAGTCCTCGGCCCAGACCGGCGCGTCCCAGTTGCTGTCGTAGCGGACCGTGGCGTTCCAGAGCTGCGGGCCTTCCGGCTCGAGCTGCACGCCCTGGCGGCGAAGGTAGGGTTGGTCGCGGCTCGAGCCATAGGTCTCCGGCGACGCCGCGAGCACGGCCTGTTTGGCCTGGGCCTCGTCGTCGGTGCCGAAGACGTTGAACGCGAGCTCGAGCGTCGCGTTCTCGCCCGTGGTCAGATGCCGCGATTCGAATTTTTCGGTGACCGTGACTGCCATGATTCGTCCCCCAGCATTATGCGAACTCCATTCCACCTTCCCGCACCGCGTCGAGGAGGCGCCGGGTGTTCTTGGCCGTCTCCTCCGAGGCCTTGGCCGTGCGTTCATCGACGCTCGATCCCACCCCCAGGCCGAATGCGGCGTGGGCGGAGAACGTGCCCGCGACGCCGATGCTGGCCGCCTGGTCGTGAATCAACTGGCCGATGTCGCCCAGCCCGGAAAGCGCCCCCAATGCCCGGTCGACGATGTCGTCGGGCTTCTCGGCGTTGCCCACGCTTTCTTCCGCTTCCGTCGACTCGCGTTTCTCCTTCGCCTCGTCGATGGCCTCGCGCCATGCCTGCCGCGCCTCGGCAAATTCCCGCTCGTTTTCCGCTATGCGCCGGGCGTACTCCTGGTCGAGATCTCCATGCAGGTCGAAATTCTCCCGACCGATCACCGCCAGCGTCGCCTCGTGGTGTTGGTCGGCGCTTTGCCGCCGCGCCTGGTGCCGCGCGATATTCTGCCGCTGCTCGTCATCGATGCGGGCGATGGCGGCCTGCTTCTCCCGCTCGACCAGTTGGTTCTCGACGGCAAGGTCGACCGAGTCGTCGAAGAGCGACCGGATCCAGTTCCACGCCTTCGTCGCGCCCGCCTTGATGCTCTCCCAGGTCTTGGCGAAGAACCCGGCGAAACCGCTCCACAGCTTCGAGAAGAACGCGGTAGTCTCGATCCAGCCGACCTCCAGCGCGTGCCAGACGATCTCCGCCGAGGCCATCAGCCCGTGCCAGGCGTCATAGCCGATGCGGATGAAGAAGTTGCGGAAGTCGAGCCACGCCTTTTCGAGGAAGGCGATCCCGCGCGTCCATTCCATCTTTAGCGAGAGCCATAGAATCTTCGCCGCGAGCGCGATGTCGCCGGCTGCAAGCGCGTCGGCGACGCCTCCAAAGGCGGACAGGGCGTCCTCCTTCAGCGCCATGAACCTGTCGCCCAGCCAGGCCAGCGCCTTGCCCCCGGCCCCCGTCTCGTACAGCAGCGCCGCTCCCAGCGCCGTCACGGCCGCGATGACCAGCCCAGCCGGCGTGACGAGAAACGCGACCGCCGCCGCCAGGGCACTCAAGGCCACCACGGGGACGCCCAGCGCCGTCCCGAGGCTGGAAATGATCGTGCCCAGCGCCACCAGGGCGCCACCGACCGCCACGACCGCGACGGCGACCTTGAACCCGGTGACGATGGCCTGCCGGTTCTGTTTGACCCAGTCGCCCGCCGCCACGACAACCCTCTTGAACCATTCGCCCGCCGCTTTGAGCGTGGGCGCCAACGCCTGGCCGACCGAGACCATCAGGTCGGTCACGGCCATGCGCGCTTTCTTCAGTTCGCCCGACAGCCCGCCGGTCATCCGCGCAAACGCCTCGTCCGCTTGGCCGGCGGCGCTCTGCATCAGTTCCAAGTCCTTCCTGAAGCCCTCCATGTCAGCGGACAACGCGGCGATGCCACTCGCGGCGCGGATTTCCGGGAAATCGAGTTGGATTCCCGAAAGGCTCCTGCCGACGTACCCCTGAACCAGCGCCGCGAGGTTTCCCGCCTGTTCAGGAGCGTTCTTGAGGATATTCACCAAACGCGTCGTGGAATCCTCGACGCTGAGACCCTGGCGGGTCATCGTGGCGATGGCCGCCATCATGTCTTCCATCGACATGCCCGCCGCCCGGGCCATCGGCGCGACCTTGCCGATGTTGGAGGCCAAGTCGGGAAACGTCAGTTTGCCGCGTTTGATGGTCTGGAACATCACGTCGGCCACGTGCCCCGCCTGATCGGCGGACAGTTGAAAGGCGTTCAGAACGCTGGTCAGACCATCCACCGCCACAGCCGTATCGGTCATGCCGCCCTTGGCGGCCCTCGTGGCGACCTTGAGAACATCGAGCGCTTTGGCCGGATTCACGGACGCCGACAGGACGTCGTACAGCCCCTTGGCCAGCACGTCGGTGCTTTCCCCGAGCTCGACGGAGAGCTTTCGGACGCCCCGGCTGAAGGCGTCCATATGCTTCTCCGGTTTATCGAGCATGGTCGAGACCATCTTCATCCGGCTCTCGAAATCGCCGAAGACTTTCCCCGAAGCGATCATCGGCGCGGCGAGGGCCGTTCCCAGCCCGGCCATCTTCAGGCCGAGATTGCGGACCGATTTGCCGAAGTCCTGGAGCTTCTTCTCCGCCCGGCGCAAGCCGCGCACGAGCTTGTTGTCGTCGGCGAACAGCTCGACGAAGGCGCGACCGGCTCGGATGCCCTGTGCGGAAGCCACGTGCGTTACTCCTCGTCTTCAAGTGGTCAGAAGGGCGATCAGCCAGTTCATCACGTCGTCTCCTTCTTCTCCGACAGCTTGCCGAAACGATCCAGCTCGTTGTGCTTGATCTGGATGCCTTGCTTGATCTGCTCGATCAGGGCGGCAGAGGGGAGACTGCCGTTGTTGGCCTCGGCGTAGGCGTTCAGGACGAACCGCAGCGCCGCGTCCAGCTTGGCCAGACCCGCGTTGGGCGTGTCGTCGGGGATCTGCTTCTCGGCCAGCTTGATGCCGGTGATGATGCTCCCCTCGTACTGCTTCCATTTCTCCTGCAGCGGGTTGAACCGGCTGGCCAGGAACATGAAGAAGCCGACCATGCCCGCCCAGACGACGGCGATGCCGATGCCGGAATTGAAAAACGTCCAGATACCGTTCAGGATCGCGTTAGTGTCCATATTCAGGTTCCTTTCCGGGCCTCGAGGGTCTCTTTGAGAATTACCAGCGATTCCTTGTCTGCGGCTGTCCGTCGTCGCCGTTCCTGTCGCGCGTACGGGTCGAAGTCCGAGGGCTTGAAGGGCCTGCCGCGCCTCGGGTCGCGGTTGGCGTTGGCGATGAGCGCGCACAGGACCGACGTGTGCGCCCAGCGCGCGCGGCCTATCCCCTCCGCCATCCATAAGAGTTCGCGCAGCGTCAGCGGCCGGGGGTCGACGTGGGCGGCTCCGGCGATGCGCCAGACATCGCCCCACGAATCGTCGCGTCGATGTCCAGCGCGTCGAGGCGCGTCTCCATCGCCGTCACCGCCGCGTCGATCAGGGTCATCTGCTTGGCGACCGCCTTGGCCCGGTCGTTGCGGCCGCGACTGCGGAAAAAACCGATCAGCTCCTCGTAGAACGCCTTCTGCGCCGCCAGCAGCGTCTCGCCGTCGAAGGCCGCGCGCACCTCCTCCGCCGTGACCTTGTGCGTCTCGAACTGGCTGTCGAGCAGGGCGCAGATCACTTCGCCCAGAAGCATCTCGTCGGTCCCGAGCCGCGTCAGGAGCGGCGGCTCTCCGGCCTCGGGCTGCAAAAGATCGATGTCCAGCTTCGCCTTGACCCACATCGCCGTGCCGAGATTCAGGGCGAGCGTCCAGGTCCGGCCCGCCGCGTCGGTGAACGTTTTCATCAGGACGCCTCCACCTCCACCCAGGAATCGAACGTGGCGAGCTTGGCGGTCACGCTGACCGTCACGCCTTCCTCCAGCGGCTCGCTGCGGCTGAAATTCGTGATCGAAAAGTTTCCCAGCGGTCCCTCTGCGCCGACGGCGTCGCGCGCGCCGGTCAGCACGGCCAGGCGGATCGTCCCAGCGGTCAGGAACGCCGTCTTCACTGCATCGAACCCGGCGTCGCCCGGCTTCCAGAGCATCTCGAACTCGGCGGTGCATTCGCGCAGCGTCGGCGCGGTCGCGCGCCAGCCCTGGTTGGCGCGAGTGGTGACGTCCGCTTCGCCTGCCTCCAGGTTGAGCGTCACGTCCTTGACGTTGGCCATCTCGGTGAGCGCGCTCAGGGCCGCGCCCGCAACGCCCTGGTAGATTTTGGCGTTCATGCCCAGCAGGAATTCTTGCGACATGTCATGCACTCCTCACTTGACGCTGTCCCGCCACTGGGCAGGCAGCTTGGCTTGTTCCTTCTCGAAGGCCGGTCCCATGTAGGGTCGGGCCCTGTACACGACCTGTTTCCTCTTGCCGCGCCGGACCAGCGTCGCCGTGCCGCCATACTCCAGGAGCGGCGGCGCATCGCCCCGGCCGTTTCCGCCGAGCCGCGCCGGGCCGATCACGACGCTGCGGGCGTCCGCGTCGTAGCCGAAGAAAATGAACTTCTTCAGCAGGCCGGTGTGACTGCTCGGCGGCGATCCGGGGGGCGCGGGCTGCCGGCGTTTGCGGATCGCCGACTTGGCCGACCGCCGCACGAAGGCCCCGAACCGTGAAAGCACCTTCCGCGTGGCGGCGTCCACCTTCGAGATCACCGCCTGGCGGTCGAAGAAGAGCTGCTTGAGCTTGAAGTGAATCATCCGACAGCCCTATATGTCAGCGTCAACACGCTGGTGAAGACCCGCTGCCCGGCCAGATGCTCCGGCGCATAGACCGGCTCGTTCTCCGTCCGCACCCACACTGCGCCCGGCGCACCGGCCAGCGGACGCCGCCGCAAGTAAGCGGCGATCCGGTCCATCAGGCCGCAAAGCTGCGCTGTCTCGACATCCAAATCCTTGCCGAGCTTCTTCTGCACGCCGATGTCGATCCGCAGATCGAACTGGCAGGCCGCCCGCGTGGATCCGCCCATTTCTACCGCCTTGGGCACCACCGAAACCTTCAATTCGGCGAGGTCCGCCAGTTCGAACTCCGGCAACACCCGCCGCACGGCTTGGATATCCGGATCGAACGTGCCCGCCGGGGCGGCGTTCAGTTCCGCCGTGACCGCGTCCGCCAGGTCGATGATCAGCGCCATGGCTCACTCCGCGATCCAGGCGGCGATGCCCGACGTCGCCGCCGTCACCCCAGCGCCGACGATCAGCCAGATCAGCCTGCCTTGGCGCTTGGCGTCCTGCTCCAGCCGGTCCAGCCGGACGGCGATGCCGGGTTTGCCGTTGCCGCGAATCGCCTCGTCCAGTTTGTCAAGCTTGGCATGCACCTCGGCGAACTCGCTCTTGCACACGCGGTCGTAATGGTTGTCGCAATCGTTCATGCGTCGGCTCCGATGTCCTTGGTGTGGATGCGGTAGGTCTGCCGGTAGGGATCGCTCCAGCGCCAGCACCCCTCGCCGCCGAGGTTCATGACTTCGTATCTCCGTCCGTCGGCCGCGACCACGTCGCCGGGCTCCGGATCGAACCCGAGTTCGTCGGCCAGGACCAGGAAGTCCCAAGCCTGGGCGTTGATCGTCAGGCCCGACTCGTCGGCGACCTCGAAGGCGGTCTTGCCGTAGGTCGCGCGGACAACGCGGATGTCGGGCGGCCTGCGGTACTCGACCGGGCTCGCGCCGTGCGCCGTACGCATTCGCTCCAGCCACCGCGATCCTTGGCGGAGCAAGTCCGGGCCGTGCTGACAATCGGCCATGGTCGGTTATTCCGCCAGAAGCCCGGCGGTCCGCAGGGACGCCAGGAGCGCGTTCACCTTCGTCCGCAGGGCGGTCACGTCATTCACCAGGGCGTTGATCGTGGCGATGGCCTCGTTCCGGTGCGCCGCCGTGTCCCACGCGCCATCCGTCGCGCCGGTCCCTCCGGCCGGGGCGGCGGTCGCGGTGATCGCGTCGGCGTCGGCAACTGCGGACGCCTGCTGGGTGGTCGTGACGGCATCGCCCGAGCATAGGGCGATCCGGACCTTGGTGTCCGTATCCCCGGCGGCTTTGATGGACTTGCCGATCGGCTTGTTCGCGCCCGCCTCGGCGTCGACCTTGGCCACGCCCTCGGCTGCATCCCAGTAGCAGCGCGCCCCGGCGGCGATCCCGCCGTCTCCCGAGGCCTTCGGAAAGTCGAAGACGCCGGCCAGGGCTAGCGCCCCGAGGGCGCCCGTCTTAATGTCGAGCTTGGCGACTCCGACGAGGTCGCCTTGTACGACCACGTCGCCCGCCGTCACGTCAGCGCTCGGGGTGTAGTCCACCGAATCGCCGGTCTGTCTGTACGTCGCACCCATTTGTTCTTCCTCCGTAATCGAGTTGTCAGCCGCGATGTACGCGCGCGGGAAAGATGGACCATCCATTCCACGCGACAGCGCGAATGCCCGGCCTGGCTTACGCCTCGCCCTTGAACTTGGTCATGCCCCGGTAGTCCTGCTCGCGCACGCCGAGGTCGAAGATCACGCGGAACCGGACGCCCAGCATATCGAAGTCCGCATCGCCCTTTTCCACCTTGGGCGTACGCTGACCCTTGAGGTAGCCGATTTCGAAGGTGTCCACGATCCGGGGATCGCCAAACAAGTACCATGCCTTCGCGGACGCCCCGGCGTAGTTGGCGTTCGAGAGGTAGGGGCTGGCCACCACCTCCAGGTCCTCGTCGGAGAGCGCGTTGTAGGTCGGGATGCGCCGCTTGTCGGCCCCGCCGGTGGCGAAATAGAAGGTGGAGTTCAGGAGTTCCCGCGCCGTCATCTTGAGCGCCGTGGGAACGACCAGGAACTTGGGACTGACGTTGATCGGTTGCCCATCCGCGTCGGTCTGGTCGAGAAACATCTGCACCGCCTCGCCCAGGCTGTCCGCGCCGAGCGCCGTGTCCGCGCCTTCCTTGTAGTTCTTGTGCCCGGCGGAGAAGAGGCTATTCGGGTTGGACAACAGGCGCGTGAAGAAGAGCTGGTCGATCTTCCGCGCGGCCCGCGCGCCCATGCCCTCGGGCACCTTCAGGAACGCGCCCAGGTCGTCGTTGTAGATCATCTGCCGGGTGAGGCTGAAGATCTTCCCGAACGTCCCGAGCTGGTTGGTGGCCTTCTCCTCGGTCAGGCCGCCGTGCTTCAGCTCCCCGTCCGGCGCGACCGGCTCGAGGTCGCCCACGTCGGTCAGGCGATAGCGTTCCGATTCCTTGAAGTCGCTCAGCTCGCCCTCGGAGCAGAGCTTGACGGCGATCACCGGCTGCGCCTCGAAGGCCTTCAAGAGCTTCTTGTTCGCCACGTTGTTGAGGACGCCGGGAAGCGACACCGTGCTGAACCCCGCGCGGATCGTGTCGTTGCAGAAGGTGCGCGGCACGGTCTTGCCTTCGAGCCGCGCGCACTCCACGAAGAGCTGCTGCAGGCTTATATCCCGGCTGTGCCAGGCCGTCTCCACGACCTGCTCGCCGTAGGCCTTGACCATGGCCTTGTCGTCGATCCCCGCCCGCAGGCAGAGCGACGCCTCGATGGTCTTGGCGTCGAAGTCCCGGCCCCGGTCGCGGTTCACCGAGAGGTGAACGTCCGCCTGGGGGCGGTTCTCCCGCATCGCCTTCAGGACCTTCTGGCTCGTGTCCTCCACGCTCCAGCCGCCCTTGATGGCGTCCCGCTCGATGCGCGGGAACTCGCCGGCGCAGATCTCCTGGATCGCGGCCACACGCTCCCGTTCGGCGCGGATCGCGTTGTCGGCTTCCGCCCGGGCATCGGCCACGGCCTGCACGGCCGCATCCTTGGACGCCGCCGCCTTCAGCGCGGGCTGCGGCTTCAGGTCGGGCTTCTTGTCCTTGTCGTCGGGTTCCTTGGCGGGCGGCTCTTCTCCCGCCTCGAAGGCGCGCCTCAAGGCCGCCTTCTCGTCCTCGTTGAGGGCGCTTGCGTCGATGCCCCTCTCTTCCAGCCACTTCTCGAAATCCATGATCGCTCCTCCGTATAGGTTGAACCTTGCAGCCAATTTCATGCGGGTGGTTGCGTCCGCGCCCACGGCGACGACCGACACCTCCCGCAGAACTGATTTCTTCACATGATAGAACGGTCCGGTCTGCATGCGGCCGTTGACCATGCGTTGCATCCTGACAAGCTCCGCCTCCTTCACCTCCGCGCCGATGGAGAGCTGCCACTCCGCGCCGACGCGGGCCTGCTCGACGATGCCCTTGGCCTGGCCGCTCGACGAGAGAATCTCGCCCTCCACCAGGAGCGCGTTGTCCTCGACCTTCGCGGCGATCATGCCGATTCGGGAACCGGTGCGGTTCTCGTGGTTGGTGAGCAGCGGCACGTTGCCGGGGATTTCCATACCCGAGAGGTCCACGACCACCGGGTGCCGCCAGCCGGGCAGGCTCATCTTGCCGCCCGAGTAGGCCACGCCGTTCACGCGCAGGCGTTCCTCGTCACCGGAAGCCGCTTCGATCACGAGATACTCGCCTCCGACGCCGGTAACATGGTCATTCGGTTTCGTCATCGCTCTCCCTCCCGGCGGGAACGGCCGCCGCTTCCGAAAGGCCCAACTCGCGCATCAGGGTGGTTTCGCGCGCACGCTGCCGGAGTTCGGACTCCCAGTCCTTGCCTTGGCGGGCGTATTCGTGCGCGAGCGTGGTGGTGTGGTTCCGCAGTCGCGTCTCCTGCGCGGACGCTTCCTTGGCCGGGTCCACGTGCTCCATCCCGTCCCAAAACCACTGGTGATCGGGAAGCGTGCGATTGTAGAAGGCGCCGTGCATGGGCACTTCCAACTCGCCGCCCAGGACGGCGGCGAACTCCCACAGCCACGCGCCGAGAATTTGGTCGAGGACCTTCGCGGCCATAAAGGCTTGGTCCACGCGGATGGATTTGAAGTAGGTCTGGTGGTCGAGTCGGCCGGAGGCGTAGTTGTAGCCCGAGGAGTTCCCCGCCGCGACATTGAACGGCATGTTGAGGCAGCGGGCGATCTCGTTCAGGATTTCCTTCTTGAACTCGGCGTAGGTCGTCGCCGGTTGCATCGGCTCGACCTGCGACATCTTCCAGCCGCCCGGCATGGTCAAGAGCATGTTGCGCTCAAGCTCGATAGAATCCATCGGCTCGACCGCGTCCGCCTCGCCGCTTGCAGGGGCGTCGGTGTACAGGATACCCGCGAAGTCGGCGGCTGCTTCGGCGGCGGACAGCACGGCCAGCGTGAAGCGTCGGAGTTGCGCGAACAGGTGCAGCGCGGGCGTGATCTCCGGTACGCCCCGGTGCTGCCCGGGCCGATCCTGCCGGAACGCATGGATCATGTGCGAGGCCGGAACCGTCCGGAACTCCTCGCCGAAATGAAAACCGTTGCCGCCTGGATGGTCCTTCAAGACGCGGTAGGCGACCGGGTTGCCGAACACGTCCAGCCGGATGCCGTCCACCTCGTCCTCGTCCAGAATGCGCGAGAACGGACTGGTCACCAAGTCGGCCTCGATGAGCCGGAGGTCCAGCTTCACCGGATGTTCGAGGACGGGGTTGTTGACCAGGACGGCGAAGGTCTCGCCGTCCTGCGCCCGGGCCATCCGCATGGTGCGTAGCATCTCGGGCAAGCCCACCTCGTGCGACCAGCGGTCGAACTCCCGCTCGATCACGCGGTTGGCGTCCTCGTTGCCGGTGAGCATCTGCAGGCGCGGGCCGGTACCGATCGTGTCGTTGGCCAGGGTCAGGACGATCCCGCGCGCGTAGGAGTTGTTGGCCACTTCGTACCGGGAGCGGTTGCGCAGCGTCCGGCGCACGTCCGCCGTGGCCGCCGCGTCGGCCGAGAGGCTGTCCGCGTTCGCCCAGTGACGGCGGTTGTCCGCAGTCGTCTCGGCCGAGTCGAAACGCCCACGCACGCGCCGGACGGGCATGGCCCGCAGGCGGCTGAGAGAAAGCGGCTGCTTGTCGGTAGCGGTCGAGGTCATCAGTTAGCCCCCGGCGGAACGAGCTTGATCATGCGGATGCCGAGGCCCCTGGACTTCGCGGCCTGCTTGGACGCGAGGTAGCGATCCGCCTCGATCTGGTCAGAAAGCGAGTGCTGCTCCATCGAGCTGGAATCGCCAGCGGCCCGCCTTGGCCCCTGCGCGTTCTCGCGGATCGTGTTGTCCAGATCTTCAGCCATCGCGTCGTCTCCCGTGTCGTCACCGGACATGCCGGTGGCCTACACGGGTTACTTACCCGGTGGCGAAGCCAAACGTCGGACGAGGGAGGGGTTCAGGACAGAATGTTACGTATGTAGAACTTGGAGGGAGCGTTCCCCGGGTGAGGAAGCTGGAGGGATGAGGATACGAAACCTCCTTCCAGCTTTACGCCCTCTACCGCCATTGCAGCGGGGTTTTCGCCTCGCTCAGCGGCGGCTACACCCATTCCAACAATGATCTGAATACCCTCCACCTGGCGGCGATCGATTGGGAACGGGCCGACTACAACACCCACACCTGGAACATCGGCGGCAAGGTTGGGTATGATTGGAAGTTCGGCTGCTTCAGCCTGACCCCCTCGATTGGCCTCTATCATTACAACAGCCGGTCCAACCACTTCGACACCGCCCTGCGCAACAACGTGAAAGTCACCGGCTACCAGACCGAGCTTCCGGTGGATTTGGCCTTCCGCTACGAGGCGCCAACCAGCAATGACGCCCGCGTCCGGGTTGGGGTGAACGTCGGCTACGCCTACAACTTCAACGCCCGCGACAAGGCCAAGGCGACCTTCACCTTCGCCGGCGTCAACAACTCGCCGGTGGTGGCCACCCACGGCCGGGACAACGGCCACAGCGTGTTCAACGCCGGCGCCGGGGCGGGCTTCAGCAGCGGCCGCCTCGACTTCGACCTGAAGTACGACTACTACCGGCGTGCGAAGTCCGACGCGCACCAGGTCTACGGGACGGTCGGCATCAATTTCTGACCCCCGGGGCCGGAAATATCCGTTATTTCTCCGGAGGCCCTCCTCCTCGCGGAAAATTCCTCCCTCCTTTTCCATGGAAAGGGGGGAGGATGTTTTTTGCCGTTTGATGCGATAGAGGAAGGAGGAATATAGAAACGATTTTTGCCCGGCAAAATGCTCCAAACAATGCTCGGAGAAAATATCGGGAAGCGTGGGCGTTCTTTGAACGCTATACTGTCAGCGTCTTTAAGCTGCCGCTGCCGACCGAGGCGTGGAGGGATCGGGGGAAAATGTAGCGACGGGGTAGGAGGCGGGAATCATGTGAAATGATGGCCTAATTCATTACCCGCCAGCGCGCGCCCCGGCCTTTCCCGGTGAGCGATGCCCGTTCTTCGGTTTTCAACCGCGCCAGCACCTTTTTGATTAGTTGCACGCTGACGGAGGGGCAAGCCGCCTGTATATCGGCCAGCGTAAACTGACCGGGTTGCCGCATGACCGCCTGCCTGACCAGTTCC
>JAISXA010000245.1 GCA_031270685.1 Planctomycetota bacterium | reverse complement strand
TCCGCCAGAAGCGACCGCGCGGACGCCAACACCCCTTTCGACCCCGGATCCAGCGCGAGGGGAGCCAAGGGACCGTCCACCAGGCGCCGGAGCGCCGTAAGCGCGGCGGAATCCTTGCTACCTTCGCCTTTCCCGATAGCGGCGACAAGCGCCCTAACGCCCCGCCGCGCCGGCAGGGCGTCAAGAGCTTCGGCGAGACGGTCGGCGGGCGCCGACTTCCCTCCGCCCTTGGCGTCGTCCGCCAAACCGGCGGCGAACAATTCCGCCAGGCTTGGCGCGTCGGCGCCGCCGCGAATCCAGTCCAGCCACGCCGAGAGCAGGCGGACTGGCTTGGCGAACGCCCCCGGCAACCCTTCCTCGAAGGTAAGGGGCAAATTTTCCGCCAGCGCGGGCCGGTCGCCGGCGGCGAAAATTTCAAGCGCCGCCTCGCAGAGCGACACGGCGGAATCCCGGCCCCCGAGAAGGATGATCTCCACCGCATCCAGCGGAATGCCCGCGCCGAGTATGTTGCGAAACACTTCCCGGGCCTCATTCAAGTCGCCGTCGGCGGCGAAGAAATCGAGCTCCGCGACCGGCAGCGCATCGACGGGAAGCTCCCGGACGCGATCCTTCGGCCAGGCGGCGACAACCTCCGCGACGCCGGGCGAAAAATGCTCCGCCAAATCCGCGGGAAAGATCAGGAACGGCGCTTTCGCGGTTTTTAAGGCGGAAGACCCGATGGCGCACCGGGTCAACCGGTCCGGCGCGATCCACCCCTTTCGCTCAAGCAGACCGCGATAAGCCGCATAAAGGCGGGCCAGATCCTCGCCGCGTTCGCGGGGCGACATGGATCGGGCGATCGCCGCGCCATCGACGATCCCGGCGGCGGCGAGGTCGAGGAAGGTCCGATCAAGCATTCCGAGAAACGAAACCGAAGGGGTCAGGCGGGAAAAATAGCCGCCGCCCGGCCCGCCCGGGTCGGCAAGCGCCGCCGCCACGCACGCCAGGCGGTCCTCGGCCGTGGGGCGTTCCAGTCCGGCGGATTCCATGGCGGGGCGGGCGAGTTCCGCGAGCAGGCGCGGCGGCGTCATGATCCTGACGTTCGCGACGACCCCGATGCCGGCGGCGGCCTGATCCAGCCAGGCTTGCCCGACGCGATTGGACGGGGCGAGGAGAATCTTCTCCTCGAGGCCGAGACCGGAAAACGCGGCCGCAAGGGAAGCGATGAAAACGCTGGGACCGATCGGGCCGTTCACGAAGGGGCTCCGTCGTCCTCGGACGCATCGGCGCCGTCGGAAGGTCGGACTTTTTCGCCCGCCGGCCGCGCTGGGCGCCGGGCGCGGTTCCTGGTTTTCGTTCCGGCGGGCGAAGCGGCCGCCCCGATCGACCGGTCGTCGCGGAGCGCCGAAAACGCGAGGAGCACGCCGACCAGCGCCCCGGGTCCGGGAGCAAGGACGTTTGTCCACACGCCGGCGGAGAGCAGCGCGACCGTAGCGCCCAACGCGCCCGGCCCGAATAGAAGTCCGCCTCCCCTGCCCGCCGCCCGGGCCACCAGCTCGGCCAGAAGCGCCAGCCACATGCCGAGCCCGACGATCCCCGATCCGCCCAGAAGCGAGGCGTACCACGGCGACGAAGCGCGCGCGACCGCGGTCAGGCCCGACCGCGGCGTTTCGCGGCGATGGTAGGGTCCCAATCCGTCGCCGAAAAAAGGCTTGTCCGCGAACGCGGCCAACGCCCGGTCGTACTCCGCCGACAGGTGGGACCGTTCGCCATCGAAGGCGGTCGACCCGGCCGATTGCGTTATCGCCCGCCGCCGTTCCCGATCCCGGTTTGACCGCGCGTCGCCGCCGTATCCGAAAACAAGCAGGCAGACGAACGCACCCATGATCCAGGCGTACCCGCGCCACATCGCCCAGGCGACGAGCAGGCCCAGAAACGCCGAGAACAGCAGGCCGCCGGAAAGGATCGACGCAAGCGACAGGGCGGGGATGAGGAACATGCACAGCAGCATGAAAATGGCGTTTCCGGAACCGCGCTCCCCACCCCGCCAATCGGCGAGAAGCGGAAGGAACAGCGCGAGCAGCAGCCCGTAAGCTTCGGAGGATCCGAGAAAACCTGAAACCCCGCGCAGCGCGGAGCCGCCGTCGCCCGACCTGGCGGCGTACAATTGCCAGGTCGCCATGAACACGTTCGCGACCACCCCGGCCGCCAGGGCCAGGAACAACCGGTCACGCCAGGTTCTTTCCGCCAGAAGGGGAAGAAACGCCAACGCCGGAAAGACCAGGCGCGCGGTCCATGCCGCGAGGAGATCGTGGTCGTTGGCGCCCGCCCCGTTTTTGAACACGCCCAGAAGCATCGCGGCCAGCCACAACGCCGCCGGAACGATGGCCGCGAGCCATTGGGGAACAACGCTTTCCGGGCCCGGCCGGTGGGGAAAAAATCCCATAACCAGCGCGAAGACGCCGAGCGGCGGAAGAAGCCATTCTCCCGGGGTCAGGAAAATGTCGGCGGAGGAAAAACCGAACAGGTCTAGGCGCGCGATAGGCAGCATGGCCGCCGCGGTCAGCGTGGCGATGCCGTACCACGCGGGGAAAGGGGAAACCGCGCTCAAGCTCTTCCGGGAGGCCGTCGCCATGGTCAATACTCCTCGTAGACGACTCTCCCGATGAGCCATGCGGGACCGGCCAGCATCAGGATGATCGCCACCGCCGCCATCTCGTCGTCCGCCGGAAGGGACACCGCCCATCCCGCGTACAGTTCGCGGGGCTGATAGGAGCCGAGGCTCGCGACGACCCCGGCATTGAGCAGGCAGCCGCCACGAATAGTCGATTCGATGAAATTGCCGAGATCCTTGCGGGTCCGGTAGACGAGAACCGGGACCAGCCGCGTCAGCATGGTGACCGACAGCAGCGCCAGCAACGCGGTGGAAAGCCACTGCAGGGGCATGGTCCATATCGCCGCCGCCGGGACCGCCGCCAGAGCCGCCCCCCCGAACCAGATCGCGAACCTGTCGACCGCTTCGTCGCGCATGGTAAGGAGTCGCGAAGCGGTTTCGTTGGCCAGGTCGTCGCCACCGGGCGTGACGCGCGGCTTCGATGAATCCCGGACCTGAATCAGGACCGAAGCGACCGTCATATACACCGCGAAAAGCGCCGGCGGAAGCCGCGTTTCCTGGATGTAAAACATCTCGTTGAACGCGGGGTGCGCGGTCATGCCGATGACGAAGAACATGCCGGAGGTCAGCCCCGACAGTAGCGGAGATATGATTTCGACGCCCTGGAACAACGCCGCGCCGACGAGCATCAACACCACCAGCACGCCGGCGACGCGAAAAGAACCGTATCCGCCGGTCATCGCGCACATGAGGCCCCCGAGGGTGGCGCCGGCGGAGGCGATGAAAAGCGAACCGCCCGACACGCCGCCGTCGCCCGCTGGTTCGGGGTCCTTGGCGGCGCGGAACAGCGCGTGCCAGCCGGAATTGGCGATGGCGAGCAGCGCGGCGGCGGCCAACAGGTACGGCACCACCCGCTGGTTGCCGGCGGTGTAGGCATAAAAGCGGAACAGGCAATAGCCGGCCAGGCAGGCGGACATCGCCAGAAAAGCGTGCGCCACGCTTAATGCGGAAAAAAGCGGCACTAGCATCTCCACAGCGGAGGTTCGCCCCGGAATCCCGTTCCGGACCGGACCGCTCGCCTCGGCGTTTTGCCCCTTCGAGCGCGATGCGGTCGGCTTTGGGCATGTATTTGCATCATACAGGGATCGCGGTCCATGGCAAGGAAAACGCGATCCGCTTGATCCTTGATTCCCGATTGACGATGCATAGGATAGGATAAGGGGGGGGGGGATCTGCGGTCGGAGGAGCAATGCCAGAAACGGACGTTTTCGACACCGGAAATCTCGAAAAAACCCTGGGGTCGTCCATCGCGGGGACGTCCCGGTCCGATGCCGGACTGGCGGAGAAAGACGCATTGGCGGTCAACGAAAAGGATCCTGACATCCCGGAGGAGGAGGCCCCGGAACGCCCCGAAGCGGAAGTTCCCACCGCTCCGGGGCTTTTCCGCCGCATTCTTTCCTGGCTGGCGCGCTGGCATCCCTTCCTCTTTCTCGCCGCCTCCCTGGGGCTCATGGCCGTGGCGTGGTCGGTATACCCCAAGCCGGAGGAGCAGGCGATTCCCGACGCCGGCGACCTGTACCGCGAGGGTCTGGACCGCTTGTTCCGGGTGATGAATCCCGACCTCGAACTGTACGCGGCCACTCCCGAGGACGAGGCGCTGGCGGCGAAGAACGCTTTCCTGAACCTGTTCATATTTCATCGCGGCGACCTCCGCTCGCATCCGGCGTTCATCAATCCGCATCTGTTGCTGGGCGAAATCAACAGCCGCCTGGCGGTCTTCAATCCGGGGCTCGCCGGCAAGTATTATTCCGAGGCGCTCGAAACCTACGAGGACGCCCGCCTCTGGGAGAACCGGGACGACACGCCCGATCATCTGGCGACCTATCTGCACGCCAATTTCATTCCCGACGCGCCGCCGCCGCCCACCGGGCCGGACGACGGGGAGGCGATGCGAACCTACCTCGGCCGTCACGACGACGAAATCGCGATGCGCCGCGGCAGGAGGAACGATTACCTCGCCTACCGCCGCGCGGAGGCGGAACTATTCCTCAACCGGGCGGAATTGGCCCTCCCCGACCTCGAGCGGCTCGGCGGCGAACGCCGCGCCGGTAGGCGCGAACGCGTGCGCGACCTCCTGGCCGGGGGCGACGCGCCGTCGGAGCCGGATCTCCGCCCCTTCGAACTGGGGCCGGACGAGCATTTCCGCCTCGACTTCCTGCTTGCCGTCGCCTACGACAAACTTGGGCGCAGGGAGGAGGCGAAAAACCGGTACCAACTGTTTCTCGCCAGCGGCCGCGCCGGTCGCGACCGGTTGTTCGTGCTCGAGCGGCTCGCCGAAATGGCGATGGGCGACGGCGACGTCTACGCGCGCGTCGATCCGGGCCGGGCGGAAACGGCGTATGCCAGGGCCGCCGAATTGTTCGACGCCATCGCCGCGTCGCCCGGAACCGAAGGCGCCGCCCGTGACCGGGCGATTCTCGGATCCGCCCGGTCGTTTTCGGCGCTGGCCGGCCTGGTCCCGGCCGCCGAAAAGACGGTGGTGGACGACATAGCCGCTGCCGGACAAACGGCGCGTTCCTGGCTGGAACGCTTAGGCGGACAGGCGCTTCCGCAACGCACCCTGGCGCTCCCCCTCGCGGTCGGCAAAACCTTCGCCAAGCCGGAAATGCTCTATCCACTCGCTCCGGCGCTCGCGGCCGCGACGGCGGCGCGCCTGACCGCCTTCGCGAGCGGCGCAATCGAGACGCCGTTCTCCCGCCGCCACGCTCTCCTGGTCGCGGCGATCCGGCGCTACGACCGGATCGCGCAGGACAACCCCGGGACCGGGCTCGGCGTTCGCGCACAGGTGGCCGGGGCGGCGGAGGCATGGCGGCTGGGCTGGCGCGACGAGGTGGAATCCCGGTACCGCGCAATGCTCGATCCACTCGCGCAGCCCGAGGCGCGGATGGCGGCCCAGGTGGGCTTGGCGGAGATCGCGCTCGACCGGGGCGACCTCGACGAGGCGTCGCGCCTGATTGTCGGCGGAATGACCCATACCGGGAAATTATGGCTCTCAGCCGACGACGCCGATTGGCGCGCCGTCGCCGCCCGCCTCGGCAACCCGGACAACCGCGACGGGGATACGCCCTGGTCGCGAATATGGGAAACCATCGGGCGGGAAGGCAGGGAGATCGCCGCCTATGCCGCCAGCGGACGAACGCTCGACCCCGAGGAAGGGCGCCGCTTGGTGAAGGCGCTCAACTCGGCTCTGCGCGAGCGCGACTTCTACCGTCCGGCGCATTTCGCCGGGCTTGAAAAAAACAGCTGGCTCGAAGCCTTGCTCGCGCGCAATCCGGAGCTCCTCGCGGCGCGCGACTTTCTCTGGCTGAACCGGCTGCTGCTTGAAGCGTCATGGCCCTACGATCTGGCGCAAAAGGCCGGCCGCGACAACATCGTCTTTCAGCGCCTGCCGGACGCTCCGGAATTGCGGGCGACCGGCCTGGTCGATCCCGCAAGCGTCGCGTCGCTCCTGACCAGGCTCGCTCGCGCCTGGAACGCCGCCGCTTCCGGCGCGGACCTGCGGGAGGCGATCCGCATGCGCCTGGAGGGCGAACGGTCCTACCTGGCCGTGCTGGACGACTACGGCGGCGACGCCGGAGTTCTCCTTCCCGAACTCGCGCGCAATTACGAGGCGCTCGCCGAACTGCGCGAAGCGCAGGGGCGCCATCGCGACACGCTCGCCTATGCGGCCACGGCCGCGAGTACCTATCTGGCCGTCGCCACACGGGCGCGCGGCGCCCCGTCGGAGATGGAATCCCTGCTGTCCGCCGGCGACGCCTTCTTCCGCGCCGGGCTTCTGGAGCGGACCGTGGAATCACTCTCCCTATTCCTTGAGCGCTTCGGGTACTCCGCCCCTCCCGGCAGCGAGACAGCCATGTCGGTGGCGCGTGCGGAAAATCTGCTCGGCCGCTCCTACTGGTTCCTCGGCGACTACGACCGCGCGATCGCTTCCTTCTCCAACAATCTCAAACGCCGTACCCCCGAACGCTACAAATCGATATATTACATCGGCCGCGTGCTCATGGAGCAAAGCGCCTCCTCCGGCGGGGATCCGGATCTCCTGGGGGATCCGGGATCGCCCCTCCCCCGTCTCGACCGCGACGGCGACCCGGTGATCCGGACCGCGCTCCAGGCGTTCAACCATCTTCGCCAGTCGCCGGGCATCGACCCGAACGCCCGCGCCTGGCGCTGGGCGACCTTCGACCTGGGGCGGCTCCATTACCTCCGCGCCGACCGCGCCCGCGTCGCCGAAACCGACCGCGCGCGGGCCGCCGCCGAAGCCCCCGACGCGGAGCGGGGCGCGGGAATGCCGCGCCCCGCGCTGTGGGCGCCGCTTTACGAGGAGGCCAGGCGCGCGCTCCTCGAAGCGCTCGACCGCTATCCCCTGCGCCACAACGGCGGTCCCGGCCTCTCGGCCCGGGTCGAACCCGAGGATTACGCCGACGTCATGGCTGCGCGCTTCGAGGCGGAATATTTTCTCGCCAACGCGCTGCTGCGCCTCTCCGAGGCGGAGGAAAGCGCGAAGCTGGCGTCCCTCGCGCGAACCCATTTCGCCAATCTCGGCGACCGTTCGCGCTATGCGGACGCGCTTTTCGACGCCGGTCTCGATCGCTTCCAGCTCAACGCCGCCGTCATTCGCGAGGCGGTCGACGGCGGATCATGGGACCGCGGCGCGCCGCTGCCGCGCACGCGGCTCGGCGACGACGAGGGCCCGACGCACAGCCCGTGGCGAATGCGCATGATGCTGGTCAACTCCTCGCTCCTCCTCGCCGACAATCTGTTCCGCGCCGCTGAAAGGGACCGCGCCGGCGGCGGCGACGCCGCGCCGGGGCTGTACCGCCAGGCGTACGACGCCTACCAATCGCTGTACGACCGTTTCGGCCCGGCCTACGGCCCGCAAGCCATGCTCGGCATGGCGGATTCGCTTTCCCGGCTCGGCCTGGACGACGATGCGGCGAACCACTACCGCATGGCGGAAAACATCGCGCGGATGCAGGATCCCGAACTCAGATCCGACGGGCTTCTCGACATCGGGCCGGCGTTCTGGGGGAAGCAGGCCGCGGCGCGGCTGCGCGATCGGAACGACGGCTACGGGTTTTAGGCCGCGATTATTCGTTACCCGTTCCGGGCTTTTCGTTGTATAGTGGCGATCGCTCTTTGAACGGCGGAGGGAGGAAAAACATGGCGGCCCCGATCGGCCCCGACCAATGCGGCGAGCTTTTTGCGCGGCAGTTGGCGGAACAAGCGGACGTCTGCGCGAAAATCATGGCTTTGTCGGAACGGCAGCGGAAGATCGTCGAGGAACGACGGGAAGGGGAATTGCTGGAGTTGCTGGCGGACAAACAGCGTCTTATCGACCGGCACGAGACGCTGATGAAAAAGACCCAGGAGCTGCGCGAACGCTGGGAACGCGCGCGCGCGCGCGCCGCGACCCGGGACAAGGTGGAAAAGGCGTGGGAGCGCCTCCGCGACGTGCTGAACGAGGTGGTCCGCCTCGAGGACGCCAGCCGCGCCATGCTCCAGGACGCGAAGGACAAGGTGTCCCGGGACATCAACCGCATCCAGCGCGGCAAGATCGCCAACAAGGCGTACGGCGGCGGCAGGCTTCCGCCGCCCCAGGCGAGGTTCAGCGACCGAAAAGGGTGAAGCCATGAGAACGCTCTTCGTTTTCCACTCCCACGAAGGCAATTGCCGGGCGCTTGCGGTCGCCATGGCGGCGGCTGTCCGGGGCGAAATTCAGGAGGTGCTCAGGGATCCCGGCGCCAAACCGGTTCCCGGGGGGGGTGCGAAATACCTGGTCGGCGGCTGGGAGGCGCTGCTCAAGAAAGAGCCCGCAATTTCGCCCCTGGAACGCGATCCGGCGGCCTACGACCTTATCGTCCTGGGCTGGCCGGTGTGGTTTGGCCGGGTAGCGCCGCCCATCCGGACCGCGCTGCGGCAGATCGCCTGGAGCGGCAAAAGCGCGGCGCTTTTCAACATGCATCGCGGCGGCCCCGGCGGATCGCTCCGGGAAACGGCGGCGTACGTGACCGGCCGCGGCGGCCGGGTCGTCGGAGCCGAATCCTTCGTCGACCTGAGGCGCGGCGACGCGGAAAAGACGAAGACGGGCGCGGTCAAGTGGGCGGCGGATTGCGTCGCCAGGGTCGCGGCCGAAAGCTGACGTCCCGCGACGCCGAAACAGGCGAAGTTGACTTTTGGAGAGAATGAAACAAACCGTCGTTTGATTCTCTCCAAAGTTTTCCGGGATTCCATTTTCCGTCGAGAATTATTGCATGGTCGGCGGTATCACCCGACCTGATGAAAAATCAATCCGTTGATCCGTAAAAGGTAACATCTTTGGAGAAAATCGGGCGGCGGTTGGCCCGATTTCCTCCAAAAGTCAACTTCAAACGCCCGCTTTAAAACACCCGGTCGAATTCTAGACGCGAGCCGCGGTCGAGTCCGGAAATGGGGTTGATTTCGAAGGCGTTCCCGAGCGCATCCTTGAGGACGATCGCGTCCGGCGAAAGACGGATGGCGTTGTTCTCGGGCGAGGTGAGCAGGAACGTCCTTGACCCGCGGTCCGTCTCCACCTGCCAGTAATAGTTGCCGAAACGGGGCGTGACGGAGACGATCCGCTCGATTCGCGGAAGCACCATCCCCTCTGCAAGCTCCTCGAGGGCGATCCTCTTGGATTCGGGGTCGAGGATATCGGGACTTTCGAGATAGCGGACCTCGCGCTTCTTCGCGGCCAGCATCACCGACAGCGGCCCGTTCCTGCCGGAGAGCGGTCTCGCCCACAGTAGCCGCACCGCGACGGGATTGCCGTCGCCGCAGTCGTACAACAGTTTGCCGTCCTCCCGGCGCAGCCGCATGCCGGAACCCGCCGCCGTTTCCCCGGCGGAATCCTCCCCGGAGGAGTGGAGAACCCGCGCCGGTTCGCCGAGCGGCGCGTCGTCGTGGGAATGGAGGTCGCGCCCGTGCCGGCGCGCGGATCCGTCGGGGTTCATGGTCAATCCGTTCCGTAGCGGGGCGCGTAATCAAGCGCCAGGTAATGCTTGAGGCCGGCGCGCAAGACGGTGAACACCACCTTCTTTTCGCGCACCTCGTCGTTGACGATCGTTTCGTACATTTCGCGGCAGTCCTCAAGGCCGCGCACGGGAACGCCGTCCAGCTCGAGGATGATGTCCCCGTTCTCGAGGCCCGCCGACTGGGCGTTGCCCGGATATTTGACCGCCTGGACGTAGACGCCGCCGCTTTTGAAGAAATGCAGCAGCGGGGTGGCGAATTCGTTGATGGTCTTGACCGTCAGGTTCCAGCGGCGGCAGTCGAAATCCGTTCCCTCGACGCGACCCTTCTCCACGGGAACCAGGCGGACCGTCCTTTCGGGGCCGTCGCCGCCGGCGGCGAGGACGAATTCCGCCTCCTCGCCGATGGGCAGCTCGGCCAGGAACTGGTTGAGCGGCGGTATGTCCTCGTGGTTGGCGCCGGCGACCGCGCGGCCGTTCACTGAAACCAGGAGATCGCCCACGCCCACGCCGGCCACGCCGGCCGGCGAATCCGGCTGTACGCCGGCGACGAGAACGCCCCGGTTCCAGTCGTAGAAAATGTTTTTCTGGAAATCGCGCAGCGGCTGGAGGTGCATGCCGGTCCAGGCCCTGACCACCCGCCCGTCGCGGCGAAGCGCCGCGACCACCTGCTTAACCGTGGCGCCTGGAATGGCGAAGGCTAGATTGCCGCCCACGAGCGTCGCGAGGGAGTTTATGCCCACCACCCTGCCCTCGGTGTCCACCAGCGGTCCGCCGGAGTTCCCGGGGTTGATCGAGGCGTCGGTCTGGAGCCAGAGATTATAACCACCGCCCTGATCGGGGAGAAAGCGGTTCACGCAGGAGAGGATCCCGAGCGACACCGAGCGCGACAGCCCCCAGGGCGCGCCCATGGCTATGACGAACCGCCCCTCCTCGAGACCGGAACTGTCGCCGATTTCGGCATGGGGAAAGACCTCGCCGGGCTTGGTCTCCAGGCGCAGCAACGCGAGGTCGGTGTCCTTGTCGGCGCCGACGATTTCGGCGCGCCGCGCCGACCCGTCCGAAAGAAGGCAGCGAATTTCCACCGCGCGGTTCACCACGTGCCAATTGGTGACGATTTCGCCCTCCGGGGAAATCAGCACCCCCGACCCCGCGAGCTGGGCCTGTTCGCGGCGGCCGGCGTCGTAGCGCTCGGCGATGGGCATGAGAAACACCACCGCCGGGGAAACCCGCTCCCGCGCGCGGGCGATGACGGCGCGGATATCCTCTCCGCCGAGGCCGGAAAACGTCTCCGGCGAAGCGGCGGCGCCGAGGCCGGAAAACGCCAGGGCGGCGAAAAACCACAGCGCCCGCCATGCCGGGCGGGCGCGGCTTTTATCCCGGGTCATGCTCAAGCATCCTTCCTTTCTTCGGGGGAATCGCCGGCGACCAGTTGCGCGCGCAGCGTTGCGGCGAGTTCGGGATTGGCGGCGAGGAATTCCGCCGCCTTGTCCCTGCCCTGTCCGATGCGGGTGTCGCCGTACGAGAACCACGACCCGGACTGGTTCAGGAGGCCGGCTTCGACGCCGAGATCCACCAGTTCGCCGGCGAGGTTGACGCCCTGGTTGAACAGGATTTCGAATATCGCTTCGCGGAACGGCGGCGCAACCTTGTTTTTCACCACCTTCACCCTGACCCGGTTGCCCCGCGCCCCGCCGGGACCGCGAAGCGTTTCGATCCGGCGGATGTCGAGGCGCAGCGACGCATAGAAACGGAGCGCCCTGCCGCCCGGCGTGACCTCGGGATTGCCGAAGGCGACGCCGATCTGCATGCGGATCTGATTGATGAAAACGACCACCGCCCTGGTCCTGGCGACCACGCCGGTGAGTTTGCGCAGCGCCTGGCTCATGAGCCGCGCCTGGAGCCCCAGGTGCGAATCGCCCATGGAGCCCTCGAGCTCCGCCTTGGGGGTGAGCGCGGCCACCGAATCCACGACCACCAGATCCACGGCGTTCGACTTGATGAGCAGCTCCACGATTTCAAGCGCCTGCTCGCCCGAGTCGGGCTGCGACACCAGGAGCGAGTCCAAATCCACCCCCAGGCGTCTGGCATAGCCGGGATCGAGCGCGTGCTCGGCGTCCACCATGGCGGCGGTGCCGCCGCCGGCCTGGGCGCTGGCGATCGCGTGGAGCGCGAGGGTGGTCTTGCCGGACGATTCCGGACCGTAGATTTCCACCATCCTGCCGCGCGGGTAACCGCCCACGCCCAAGGCGAGGTCGAGGCCCAGCGAGCCGGTCGGAATGGACGGCGTCGGCTTCACCGAGGCGGAGCCGAGGCGCATCACCGCGCCGGCGCCGAACTGCCTTTCGATCTGTTCGAGCGCGGCGGCAAGGGACGGCGCCTTCTGTTCATCGCGCTTTTCTCCGGATTTCGCCATTCATTCCTCCGGGGGCGCCGGCTCCGGTTGCCGGGCCGGCGTCAGCTTGAACAGCGGCCGCAGGTTGTGCGCGTCGCGCGCTTCGTCGTAGACCACCGAGAGCGGGCCCTTCACGGAATCCTTGATCTCCTGCGGCGCCTGCGAGAAGCGGATCACGACGCCTATGAACAATTCGTCGAGCACGTTGATCTGCGGCACCCGGCCGGTCTGGCGGCGGCTGACGATGCTTTCCCGCTCCTCGATCAGGCGGCCGAGGGAATCCCGAAGATTGCGCAGCTCCGAAATCAGGTCCGCGATCATCGATTTCTGGCCCGGACCGAACTGGGTTGAGATGTCCGGCTGGGTGAGAAGCGGTTCGAGTATCTCCTTGGACGAGCGGACGCGGTCGCCGAGTTCCGCGATCTTCGCCCGCACCTCGGCGAGTTTGCTCTCGTCCGTCCAGTTGAGTCCGGCGAAAACGCGCGTCGTCACGCCCATTTCCGAACCGATCGTTCCGGCTTCGATCCCCTGGAACCCCCACATTTCGCCGCCGAGGATGGTCCCGCGCGGAATCGAGATCCGGCCAAGCGACCGCACCACGGAATGAAGAATCTCCTTCTCGACGGCGACGTCGCCGGAAGCCTCGACCTTGGCGTCGTCCAGATAGCGGACCTTGAGTTCCGCGCACCTGATCAGCGCCGTGCCCCTGCCCTTGACGCCGCCGGTAATGGTCACCCCGCCTTCCGACTCGACGGCGGCCGAGCCCATTTCCCCCCGGATTTCCACGCCGCGCTTGCCGCGAATGGAAAAGCCGTCGAGCAGCGACCCGTTGATCACCACTTTGCCGATGAAATCGATGTTGCCGACGCTGTAGTCGATGTCATGGGCTATTTCGAGGATCGGGGACACGGAGAGGATGCCGTTTTCGTAAATCAGGCGACCCTCGATTTCGGAACTGAAGTCCCGCCCGTTCGGATTGAGCAGGACACCCGGCCCCGGCATCGCCTTCACCGCGGAACCCGGTGTCGCCGCGACGGCCAACCCGAAAACGTCCTTGCCCTCGCGCCCGGCGCCGGGGGGGATGACGGTAGCGACGCGCTGGCCGGCAAAGCAGTTTTCAATGAGGTTGAGCTGCCGGAAATCGATCGAGCCTTCATTGGTCTGGTCGTAGCGGGGCGCGGCGGCGGTGGGCAGGACGTGGAACTCTATGGAGCCGTCCTCGCCCTTGCGCATGGGATCGCCCTGCGCGACCTGGAAAAAACCCTCGAAGGGGGAGGGCGCGTTTTGCATCTGGCAATAGGTCGAGAGCCCGAAGGCGTCGACGCCGTGCACGATCCCCGCGTCGACCAGGATGTCTCCCAGCCTGCGGCCGTCGATGTCTCCGAAGGAGGGGCCGGGCAGCAATTGGATGAACGCCCCCATCCTCGCCGGGTCGACCACGATGCGCACCGTCATTTCGTTGCTTGCCGAGGAATGCACCACCAGCACCGGCGTCGGCGCACCGCCGTGGCCGGTCAGGGCCGCTTCCTGGATCTGCGGAATGCCAATTCTGGAGGTCATCGCGGAATCCTACGCCTCGGGGAATTTGCCCGCTTCCTGCCAGCGCTTGATGCGGTCGCGGAGCGACCGCTCGCTGATTTCGAGCGAATCGGCGCTTTTCGCCCGCGCGCCGCCGAAATGGGCGAGGGTCTTGAGAACGTATTCGCGTTCGACGTCCTCGAGCGGCCGCGGTTCGAAAGCGCCCGGAGCGGCGCCTTCGCCGGCGGCGGCGGCGCGGAGCGCCGATTTCGGCAGCGCGTTCTCGACCTGCCGAACCTCTATCCGCTCGCTTCTCCCAAGCACGACCAAGCGCTCCATAACGTTCGCGAGTTCCCGCACGTTCCCGGGCCAGTTGTAGCGCTCCAGCATGCCAAGCGCATCCTCCGAAATCTCCCGCACCCGCGATCCCTCGTCCTCGCGGTAGCGGGCGAGAAAATGCCGGGCCAGGTCGGGGATGTCCTCGCGCCGGTCGCGGAGGGGGGGAAGCTCCACCGCGATGACGTTGAGGCGGTAGTAGAGATCCTCGCGGAACGATCCCGCGGCGATGGCTTTTTCCAGGTCGCGGTTGGAACTGGCGAGGATGCGGACATCGACCGACAGCGTTTCCGACGAACCCACCCGCTCGAACTCCTTTTCCTGCAGCACGCGCAACAGCTTGCCCTGGAGTGCGAGGTCCATTTCCGATACCTCGTCGAGAAACAGCGTGCCGCCGTCGGCCATTTCGAAACGGCCGATGCGCCGCTTGTCCGCGCCGGTGAAGGCGCCGCGCTCGTGGCCGAACAGCTCGCTTTCGAGCACGCCGGCGGAGAGAGCCGCGCAATTCACCTTCACCAGGGGCTTGTCGCGGCGCGGGCTTTGCGCGTGGATGGAACGGGCGACCAGCTCCTTGCCGACGCCGGATTCGCCGCGAATGAACACGGTCGCCGAACTCGGCGCGGCTTGGCGGATTTCCTCGAACACCTTTTTCATCGCCCCGCTCTTGCCCACGAAATCGCCGGGGCGGAACTTCCTCGCCAATTCGCTCTTGAGGAATTCGTTCTCGGCGAGCAGCTTGCGGTGCCGCAGCGCCCGCTCCGCCGCAACGTCGATCTCTTCCGCCTTGAACGGCTTCATCACATAATCGAACGCGCCTTCCTTCATGGCCTGGACCGCGGTCTCGACCGTGGCGAAAGCGGTCATCATGACGACCGGCAGCCGGGGATCGAGACGCCGCACCTCGCGCAGCAGTTCCATGCCGTCCATTTCCGGCATCCGCAGGTCGGTGAGGAGAAGCGAGGCGGAGCCGTCGGCGAGTTCCTCCACGGCATCCTTCGCGCGGGCGAAGCCGCGCAGGTCGTAGCCGGGGCGGTCGAGCGCCTCCATGAGGCTGTCGCGCATGAAGTCGTCGTCGTCGACGATGACGATCTTGTCCTTGGGCATTTTCCCCTTCCGCGAAAAGGTCGGAAACCGTTCCCGCGATTGTACCTGTTTTCAGGGTGATTTCAAAGACTATCGGCCGACGGGCAACACGAAGGAGACGACGGCCCCTCGGGGATGGTTGTCCCCGACGACCACTTCGCCGCCGTGGTCCTCGACGATCTTGTTGACGATGGCGAGTCCGAGGCCGGTTCCGTCGGTGCGAAGGGTGAAGAACGGGTTGAACACCTTGTCCTTGGCCGCGTCCGGAATGCCCGGACCGTCGTCGGCGAAAGTGATGACCAGCTTTTCCCCGCCGTCGCCGGTCCCGGCCTTCGCCGACACCGCCACCGCCCCCCCCTTTCCGATGGCCTGCGCGGCGTTGAGGATGACGTTGAGCGCGGCCTGGGCGAGTTGCTCCGGGTCGAGCGGGTATTGACGTTCCGCGTCGGCGATGTCGACGCTGGTTGAAACCGAGCGTTCCTCCAACTCCCGCGCGGCCAGGTCGAGCGCCGGCGCAATCACCTGCGCGACCCGCGACGGGCGCAGGCGAGGGGCGCGCCCGCGGGTGAAGGTGAGCATGTCGGTGACGATGCGGTTGAGGCTCGAGGCGGCGGCGATGATCTTGCCGCAGGTGGCGTTTTCCGGGCTGTCCGCCGGGAAGCGCCGGCAAAGGCTGGAGGCGTACAATTCAATCCCGCCCAGCGGGTTCCGGATCTCGTGGGCGACGCCGGCGGCCATCTCGCCGAGGGCGGCGAGACGGTCTTGGCGGTTGAGCCGGTCCTCGAGATCCCGAACCCGGGTCAGGTCGGAGAAGGTCTGAACCGCGCCGATGGTGTTCACCCCGCCGTCGGAAACGCTTCTGACCGGGCTGGTGGAGACGGAAAGCGACCGCATCCGTCCGGACGCGTCCTGAAAGCGCTGCTCCTGGCCGGCGATCTCCGTTTCCTCCGCGAGCGACCGCATGAGGAGCAAGCCGAGATCGCGGCATTTTCCGAGCATGGCGTCGAGGATGAACCTGCCTTCCGGATTTACCGGGAGCGCGGGTTCGATCTCCCGCAACAGGCTCGCGGCCGGATTCCAGGCCGTGATGCGCCGTTCGAGATTGATGGCGACAATCCCGTCGGCCGACGACTCGATGATGCTGGCGAGGTAGTTCTTGAGCGAGGAAACCTGGGTGACCGTTTCCGACAGTTCGAGGTTCTTTTTATGCAGTTCCCCCGACAATTCCCTCACCCGGCCCTGGAGAAGTTGGTACGATTGCTGCAATTCGGCGGCGGCGGCGGAATAGGCGCGGATTATCTCGCCCAATTCCCGCAGATCGGGCGGCAGGGATCCGGGGGATGTCCGCGGTTCCTCGCCGGTCATTGATGGTTGTGCCCGCTGGCGTCGTCGGACGCCGGCCGGCCGACATGAACGGCGAGCCAGGTCGTGTTCTTCTCCGTCGATTTGACGCGGTGGACGCAGTTGGCGGGAAGATAAGCCCAGTCGCCCGGCCCCATCCTCACCACTTGCGCGTTTTCCTTCAATTCGATTTCCGCGCCGCCGGCGAGAATCATCACCCACTCGTCCCAGTCCTGGTCGT
>JAISXA010000206.1 GCA_031270685.1 Planctomycetota bacterium | reverse complement strand
CCGCATTTTTTGTCAATTCCCGGGGATAGTCATCCGCCGAAGATGGTTTTTTTTAAAAAACCGGCATTGACGAATATGGAAAATCAACTAATATCCGGGTGCGGTTTGTCCCGGACCGTGGGTTTTGCCACCAAAATCGGATGATTCTCCACTTATGAGGATGCCCCTATGGCGAAACGGCGATTGGCGTTTTTTGCGCCCTCCCTGATGCTGCTGGCAGCGTCGATTTCCGGCTGTCTGCCTTCCGATGCGGAAATCGAAAGCGAGACGGCGCTGCAACGCCGCATGGCGTACGAGGAATGGAAACGCACGCGCGAGCGCGGCGGCAGCTCCTCGACCAAGGTCGACGGGCCGCTCACCATCGAGGACGCGGTCAAGCTCGCCCTGCAGTACAACAAGGCGCTTCAGCAGTCGCTGCAGGATCAGGAAGTGACGCGCGGGCAACGCATTTCGCAATACGCCGTCATTCTCCCGAGCGCCACGATATCCGGAGGCGCGAACCGTTACGAACACCTTGCCGGCAACAACAACATCCATTCCTATTCCCTCGATCTTACCGTCAAGCAACCGATCGCGCAGGGAGCGGGCATCCCGGCCCAGTTGCGCCGCGCGCGCTTCGAGACCGCCCTCGCCAACGAAAGGATCCGCTCCGACATCCAACGCCTTATCGCCGACGTCGCCACGACCTATTACGACGTCCTTCTCGCCCAGGATCTGTTGGCAACAAACCGGGTGGCGATAGAATCCGCCGAGGCGCAGCTTCGGGCGGTCACCGAACGCCGCCGCCAGGGCACGGCCACCGATTATGAAGTGCTTCGCGCCCAGGTGGACGTCGCGAATTACCGCTCCCAGATGCTTTCCCGGGAAAACGACATCAATACCCGCCGCGTGGCGCTGCTGAAATTCATGGGCGTTTCGCAGGACAGCGAAATCGCCTTCGCCGACAAGCTGGAATTCCTTCCCATGCGCCCGGTCTTCGAGCGGGCGGTGGAAATCGCTTCCGGTCTGCGCCCCGATCTCAGGATAGCGGAACTGGATGCCCGCGTCGCCAGGGAAGCGGTGCGGATAGCGGAAAGCGCCTGGTGGCCCGCCCTGAACGCGAGCTTTTCCCAGGGCTGGGGCGACGGCGGGGGCGGCGCGGCGTGGTCCCGCACCCGGTGGGACGCCGGGTTGAGCGCCGATTGGCATTTCGGCGTCGACAACCACGGCGACCTGGTGTCGAGGCGCGCCGAGGAGATCCAGAAGCGGATCGCGGTGCTGGACAAGCAGGAAACGACGCTCAAGGAGATCCGGGAATATATGAACACCCTCGCCAACGCCGAAGAGGCGGTCAAGGCGCTCGAGGTCAACCAGGAGGCCGCCCGCGAGGCGCTCCGCCTCGCGGAGATCGGCTACCAGGCCGGCGCGCGCACCGAGCTTGACGTCACCGACGCCCGGAAGGCTCTCACCGACGTGTACGCGCAGTACTACGAGGCGCTCGCCAACCATTCCAAGGCGCGGCTTAATCTGCAGTTGGCGATGGGTGTGCTCGGCCCCGCACGCGTAACGCCCGGCGGCGGCATTCCCCGCGCGTCCTCGGTGCCGATCGCAAATATCGAAGAATTTGCGGTCCCGGATTATGAACCCCAATCCGCTCCTTCAACCGGGTTCGATCCTGTCGCCGGCAACGGCCCCGTCGTTTCCGAAATCTTGCCCGTTGACGAGCCTGTTACGGCGCCGGTTCCGGCGGCCCCCGTGGCGACAAACCCCGCGCCCGCCGCGATTCCGGCCGCCCCGTCGGAGATTGTCGCGTATGGGCCGATTGTCGCCGGCGCACCCGACAGGCCCGCATCCCCGCAAGGCGGAATCGCCCTGCCTCCTCCTCCGGCGCACCCGGCCTCCTCCGGGGCGCCGGTCGGCGTCGAGGCTGTTTCCTCTTCCGCCTCGCAACCCGCTCCGGCGGTTCGCGAGCCGGCGCCGCTTTTCAAGGTGACGGTGCGGGAAGGCTGATCCGTGCGCCGTAAAAGCAAAACGTCTTCTGCGCCGCTTTGCCGGCGCAACCAGTGGTGTGATCCGTAAACTCGCGCCTGGGGGGCCAAGCATGCTGGAAAAATGGTTCAAGCTCAAGGAGCACAATGTCACGCCCGGCATTGAGATCATCGCCGGAATCACCACCTTCTTGACCATGGCCTACATTCTCGTGGTCAATCCGATGATTCTTTCGTCGACGAAGATGCCGAAAGATCCCCTGTTCACCGCGACCGCCGTCTCCGTCATCATCGCCACCGTTCTTATGGCCTTCTGGGCGAACATGCCGTTCGCGCTCGCGCCGGGTATGGGTATCAACGCCTTTTTCACTTACGTCGTGGTTCTCGGAAAGGGCTATTCCTGGCAGGAGGCGCTGACGGGGGTCTTCGTCTCCGGCATACTGTTTTTGGTCCTGAGCCTCACCGGCTTGCGTCAGGCGCTGGTGAACGACTTTCCGGAAGCTCTCAAGTACGCCGTGGGCGCCTCCCTTGGCCTGATGATCGCCACGATCGGCATGAAGAATTGCGGGCTCATCATCGTCGACGGGACAAGCAGCCGCTTCATCCTCGGCGATATCCGGGGAGGAGCGCCCCTTCTTGCCCTGGTCGGGCTGGCGATCACCGCCGTCATTCTCGCGCTGAAAATCAAGGGCGGGCTGCTGCTCGGCATCGCCATCACCACCATCATCGGCATTATCACCGGGCAGACCGACCTTTCGCTGCTCGGCGGCAGCCCGGTTTCCTTGCCGCCATCGATCGGACCGATCTTCTTCTCGTTCAGCGGCGATTTTTCAAGAATCCTCACCCTCGACTTCCTTATCGTCATATTCACTTTCTTGTTCGTGGACATCTTCGATACGCTGGGAACCTTCCTCGGCGTCATGCACCGGGTCGGCATCGATTCCGGGAATTACAAGGAGCGCATTCCCAAGGCGTTGATGTGCGATGCGATCGGCACGATCGCGGGGGCGATCGTCGGCACCAGCACGGTCACGACCTACGTCGAGAGTTCGGCCGGCGTCACCGCCGGCGGCCGCACCGGTCTGACCTCGTTCACCGTCAGCGTCCTCTTCTTTATATCGCTGTTCTTCGCGCCCCTGTTCCGCATCGTCCCGTCCGCGGCGACCGCCCCGGCCATGATCATCGTCGGCCTCTTCCTGATGGAGGTCGCGACCAGGATCAACTTCGAGGACATAGCCGAGGGCGTGCCGGCGATTCTCACCATCCTCGTCACCGCGCTGACCGTCAGCATCTCCGACGGCCTCATGTTCGGCTGGGTGAGCCTGACGCTGATCAAGCTGTTCAGCGGACGCATCAAGGAACTGAACGCCGTCACCCTGGTGTTCGCCGCGATCTTCATCCTCAAGATGGCGTTCATGTAGGCGGGAGGATGGCGGAAACGCTGGGCGCGCTCAAGGCGCGCATTGCCGGAATAGGCAAGCGGCTCGCGTCGGCCTACCCCGACGCGGGTTGCGCGCTCGTCTTCATGGATCCGTGGGAATGCCTCGTTTCCACCATCCTCTCCGCGCAAAGCACCGACCGTAAGGTGAACGAAGCCGCCCCCGCCCTGTTCGGGCGGTTTCCCGGCGTCAAAGCCTTCGCCAAGGCGGAGCCTTCCGATGTCGAGCCGTTCATCAAGGTTTTGGGACTCTATCGGGCCAAGGCGAAAAACATCGTCGGGTCCGCCCGGGCCATTCTTTCCGCTCACGGCGGCGTAGTCCCGGACACGATCGACGAACTGGTGAAGCTGCCGGGCGTTGGCCGGAAAACCGCCAACTGCGTCGTCCTCAACGCCTACGGCAAGCCCGGCATCATGTGCGATACGCATTTCTGCCGCATTACGAAGCGTCTTGGGTTGCACGATCTCGACGATCCCGACAAGATCGAATTCGCCGTCGCCAGGCTGCTTCCGCCGGAACGCTGGGGCGATTTCAGCCACCGCGTCATCGTTCACGGCCGCGAATGCTGCCATTCCCGGCGCCCGGAATGCCCGCGCTGCCCGCTGTTGCAAGAATGCCCTTGCGGCCGGGCGGAATCGACGTGGCTGGCTGGCGTGTAATTCTTGCGTTTTATGCTTGAGTCGCGGCGGGTTGCTGGATATGGTTGCTGTTTTTGAACGCTAACGAGTTACGCAACAGGTTTGGGAAGAACCGCTTGAGTACGGAATGTTTGAATCCGCTGGGCGCGCGGAACTGCTTATTCACCGATCAGGATGCGGAAGACGTCGAATCGACGGAGGTGGCCGCCGATTTTTTTGATGTTGTGGACGGCGTCGAAGAGGTGGCGGTGGAGGAGGTGTTGCCGCCTTCGGACTCGGCCGTATCCGTTTCCCGCGCCGGCGTTCTTTCCAGTGCGACGAAACGCGATGAATTGCTGGCCGAATGCGAATCGACCCTGGGTTATGCCTTCCATGACCGGGAACTGCTGGCGAACGCCCTTACGCATTCTTCAAGCACGTCCGACAAGCGGCTCGACAACGAGCGGCTGGAGTTTTTCGGCGACGCGGTTCTCGACCTGGTGGTTCGTGAATACCTTTATCATAACTACCCCAACCGGCAGGAGGGCGATCTCACCGAGGCGAAATCCTCCATCGTCTGCCGGACGTCCCTGGTCAAGGCGGCGAAGACGCTCGACCTGAAGCGATACATTGTTCTCGGGCGGGGTATCGGCAGGCGGCGGTGCGTTCCCGATTCGCTTCTCGCCGACGCCTACGAAGCCGTGGTCGCGGCGGTATACCTCGACGGTGGCTATGAGACCGCGAAGACTTTCATCATGCGCTCGCTTTGGGACGCCATCCCCCACGCCATCGAAAGGGCGAACGCCGCCAACTGCAAATCGACCTTGCAGAAAATACTGCAGCAATCCCGCCTGCCGCTGCCAGTGTACAAGGTGTGCGGATCGCTGGGCCCGGAGCATTCGCGGACCTTCCGGGTTATGGTTCTCGTCGATGGCAGGGAACTGGGAACGGGGCTGGGATCGAGCAAGAAGGCTGCGGAACAGGAAGCCGCCCGGGCGGCCCTCGACCGCATCGGCGACGCCGAGGCGACGCTTTCCGACATCGTGGACGTATGCTGATTCCTAGGGAGCGGATATGACGCGCGACAGGCGGGAATATTACGACAATCCCCTGGTGGACCGCTATGCGTCGCGCGAAATGGCGGCGCTGTTTTCGCCGCGCAGGCGGATCGAGACCTGGCGGCGGCTATGGACCGTCCTCGCCGAGTCGGAGCGCGAACTCGGCCTGCCGATCAGCGCGCGGCAGGTGGAGGAATTGCGCGAGCGCAGCGGCGACATCGATTGGGAAGCGGCCGACAAGCGGGAACGCGAAGTGCGCCACGACGTCATGGCCCATGTCCACGCCTACGGCCTCGTCGCCCCGCTCGCCGCCCCGATCATCCATCTTGGCGCGACCAGTTGCTACGTCACCGACAACGGCGACCTGGTGCTTTTCCGCGAAGCGCTGGAGATGATCGAGTCGAAGCTGGCGGCGGTCGTTTTCGCCCTCGCGGATTTCGCGAAGGAACGGCGCGGCCTGCCGACCCTCGGCTTCACCCATTTCCAGCCCGCCCAACCGACCACGGTGGGAAAGCGGGCGGCCTTGTGGGCCCAGGATTTCCTGCTCGATCTGGCCGAGATCCGGGAGTTCGCGGAAAAGCTGCGCCTGCGCGGCGCCACCGGAACCACCGGCACCCAGGCGAGTTTTCTCGCCCTCTTCGACGGCGACCATGAAAAATGCGAAGAGCTGAACCGGTTGATCGCCAAAAAACTCGGCTTCGCGGGAACGCTTTCCGTCACCGGCCAGACCTACACCCGGAAGCTCGATTCGCAGCTCCTCGCGCGCCTCGCCGGCGTCGGCGAAAGCGCCGCCAAATTCGCATCCGATCTGCGGCTGCTGGCGCACCTGAAGGAGATCGAGGAACCGTTCGAGCGGAATCAGATCGGCTCCTCCGCCATGGCCTACAAGCGGAACCCCATGCGTTCCGAGCGGATATGTTCGCTGGCGCGGTTCCTCGCGTCCCTGCCGCTGAACGGCTATATGACCCATTCGACGCAGTGGCTGGAGCGGACGCTCGACGATTCGGCGGACCGCCGCCTGAGCCTGCCGCAGGCATTTCTCGCCGCCGACGCGATTTTGGAGCTGTGCCACGACGTCGCTTCGGGTCTGGTCGTGTACCCCAAGGTGATGGAACGCCGTCTCGCGCTCGAACTCCCGTTCATGGTCACCGAGGATATCCTCATGGCGGCGGTGAAGGCCGGCGGCGACCGCCAGGAATTGCACGAGCGGATCCGCGTCCACGCCCGCGCCTCGGCGGACCGGATCAAGCGGGAGGGCCTGGAAAACGACCTGATCGAAAGGCTGCGCGGAGATCCCGCCTTTGCGCCGGTGGTCGGCGGGTTCGACCGGCTGCTCGACGCCGGCCGTTATGTGGGTCGCGCGCCCGAACAGGTGGACGCTTTTATCCGGAACGAAATCGAACCGCTGCGCGCGGAATATCCCGACGCCGGCGTCAGCGGCGCGGTGCGGGTCTGAGCTGCGGGTGGGAGGAACTGTGCATATCGTCACCGGCGGCGCGGGGTTCATCGGCAGCGCCATGGTATGGAAGCTCAACCGCATGGGCGTCGACGACGTCTGGATCGTGGACGATCTCGGGACCGGCCGGAAATGGAAGAACATCTCCGGCCTTAAATTCCGCGAAGTGATGTCGTCCGATGCGTTTCTCGATCCGCTGCGGCGGGGCGGGCCGCTTCCGCCCGGGACCGAGTCGGTGATCCACATGGGGGCGTGCTCCTCCACGACCGAGACCGACGCCGACTATCTTCTACGCAACAACTTCGAGGTCAGCCGACGCCTGGCCATGCTCGGAATCGAGGCGGGCGCCCGAGTGCTGATCGCCTCCTCCGCCGCCGCCTATGGCGGCGGGGAGTGCGGGTACGCCGACGACGTCGAATCGCTTTACCGGTTGCGCCCGCTCAACATGTACGGTTATTCCAAGCTGCTCTTCGACCAGTGGGCGGGCGCGACCGGGTCGCTCTCCAGGGTGGCGAGCCTGCGCTTTTTCAATGTCTACGGCCCCAACGAATACCACAAGGGGGACATGGCGTCCCTGGTCTTCAAGGCGTTCGGGAAGATCCGCGAAACCGGGAGGATGTCGCTGTTCCGCTCCCACCGCGACGATTACGAAGACGGCGGGCAGGTGCGCGATTTCGTGTACGTCAAGGATGTGGTGGACGTCATGTGGTGGCTGCTCGGACGTCCGGAGGTCAACGGCTTGTTCAATATCGGCTCCGGCAAGGCGGAATCCTGGAACGAGCTGGCGCGCTCGGTGTTTTCCGCCATGGGCATGGAGCCCGACATCGAATACGTGGATATGCCGCCCGCCATCCGCGACCAATACCAATACCATACCGAGGCGGACCTGACGCGCCTGCGCGCCGCCGGCTTCGAAGGGACGTTCAGACGCTTGCGCGAGGGGGTGGCGGATTACGTCGGCAAGCATCTCGCGACGACGAATCCCTATATAAACAACGACAACCGATAGCGAAAGGTTCGATCATGACCGACCGTTACGAAATCAACCCCGGCGATTTCAAATGCAGCCCATTCGGAATCATCGGAAACGACTGGATGGAAATCGTAGCCGGGCACGCCGGCAAGGTGAACGCCATGACCGCCTCGTGGGGCGGACTGGGCGTCATGTGGGGAAGGAATGTCGCGTATGCGGTCATCAGGCCGCAGCGGTTCACCAAACAGCTGGTGGACGCCGGCGCGGCGTTTTCCCTGAATTTTCTCGATCCAAAGCGATACCGCGAGCAACAAAACTATCTGGGAACCGCTTCCGGACGGTACGAGGACAAGTTGGCGAAAGCCAGGCTCGAGGTGCTTTACGTCGACGGCGTTCCCTATCTGGACGCGGCGGACAAGGTGTTGATTTGCAAAAAACTGTATGCCCGGCCGTTCGATCCAAAGTCGTTCATCGACCCGAAGGTCGATGCGGAGCACTATGCCGAATCCGATCACCATACCCTGTACATAGCCGAGGTGGTTCGCATTCTCGGCAAAGCGTAAAGGCCGGCATGGAAGAGCGATTGCAGAAGTATATGGCCAGGTGCGGCATAGCCTCGCGGCGGAAAAGCGAGGAACTGATCGCGCAGGGCCTGGTGGAGGTCAACGGCCGGGTTGTGCGCGAGCCGGGCGTCCGGATAGATTCCCGGCGCGACCGGGTCAGGGTGGAGGGCAAGGCGCTTTCCGTCGAGAAAAACGCCTATTACCTGCATTACAAGGTCAAGGGCGTGACCACCACCGTTTCGGACGATCTCGGGCGGAAGACGGTCATGGACTGTCTGCCGGCAATCCCGGAACGGGTCTATCCCGTCGGCAGGCTCGACCGCGAATCCGAAGGTCTGCTGGTGCTTACCAACGACGGCGAACTGGCCAATTACCTCACGCATCCGGCCTTCGGGGTGGAAAAGACCTACCGGGTCACCGCCGAGGGCAGGGTGGAACCGGAACTTATGCGCGAACTGGCGCAAAAGGGTATTCGTCTCGGCCCGGTGCTGGTGAAGCCGACCAGGGTCGAATTGGTGCGCTACGACAACGACAACACCATCGCCCTCGTCTCGGTGTCGGAAGGCGTCAACCGCGAGGTGCGCCGCATCTTCGCCGCGCTGGGACACGAGGTGAAGAAGCTGCTCCGCGTGCGGATCGGATCGCTCACCCTCGCCGGCCTCAAACGCGGCGGCGCCAGGGCGCTCACTCCGAAGGAATTGACCAACCTCCGGAAGGGCATGACCGCGTCCGACCCCGCGGCGGCGAAAGATCTTTTCCCGGCCTGGACCGCGGCCAAGCGCAAGCCGAAGGGACCGCGCGGACGCCCCAAACCGGGAAACCGAATCCGCCGCGGCAAGCCCGATCCCGCGACCAACAGCAAGTCCGCGGAAAGAAGTCCGGCCTTCCGCGCCAAGCCGAAATCATCGCCAAAAGGCAAGCCGGCCGCTTCAAAACCAAGGATGGCGAGGCAGGCCTGGACGCCGTCCCGGGGTAGGGCGGGCGGGAAAGGCGGATCGAAAAATGGTTGACGGGCTCAGCATTTTATGGCTGCTTGAAGCCGCCGATCTTTCTGGAACGTCGTTCGCCGCGCGTCACCTGGCGGCCGGGATGTTGCGCGCCGGGCACAAGCTTTCCATTTTCGCCCTTCGGCCGGGCGAGATCTCCCTGGACTTCGAGCGGATCGGCTGTCCGGTCAACGTTTTCCCGCATCTGGGGCGCATGCTTATCGGGAAGTCCGCGTTGCGGGCTTCGTCGGCGCTGGACATCCGGTTGGTGCATGTGCAGTCCCCGAAATCGCTGGCGCGCGGGAGGCGTTTCGCCAAGGCTTTGCGCATTCCCTTGGTGGTGACCGCCAACCGCATGGATCCGGACGAACTTGAACGCCTCGCGGAGTATGACGGTTGCGGCATTGTCGCGGTGTCCGAAGCGATACGCGAACGCCTCGCCAACGCCCATGGCGTGCCGCAGAGCAGGATCAGGGTCATCCCCAACGGTCTGGACCTGTCGCGAATGCCCAAGCCCGATTTCACGGAAGCGCCGCGCCTTCGCGGACGGGTGTCGGTGGTGGGGACGTTGGGGCAGCTCGCAGAACAGAAGGGACAGCGGGTTTTCCTTCAGGCGGTGCGGGCGCTCATAGACCGCGGCATCGACGCCGAGTACGTGATTCTCGGCGACGGCCCCGATCGCCAGGCGCTGCGCTCCCTCGCCGAGGAATTGGGAATCTCCAAGCGGGTCACCTTCACGCCGCAGACCGTGTCCGGCCAGCTCACCCAGCTTGATGTGCTTGTGGAGCCGTCCCTGCGCGAGGGGCTCGGCCTTTCCGTGATGCAGGCCATGGCCATGGGCGTCCCGGTGGTCGGCACCGGCGTTGGCGGGCTGTATTCCCTGATCGAGGACGGCAAGACGGGCCTCATGGTCAAGGCTAACGACCCGCTCGGACTCGCGGACGCGATTGAACGGATACTGAGCGACCCGGTGGGGCGCAATGAAATGCGCCGTCAGGCCAGGGAGCTTGTCGAAAGGGAATTCGACGCCGAACTGGTCGCCGAAAAGCTGGCGAGGTATTACAGAGAGTGCCTGGAAGCCGACTTTTGAAGAAAATCAAACGGCGGTTTGTTTGATTTCCTTCAAAAGTCCACTTTCAACAGTCCACTGGAAAAGGCATGATCCGAAACGACGCCATGCCTGACGGTCGAGTCGAAACGCTTGAAGGCGGAGCGCGGCTGCGCCGATGGGAACCGGCGGGGAGCGTACGCGGCGCGTTTCTTTGCCTGCATGGAATGGAAAGCCATTCCGGATGGTTCGCCCCGATCGCTTCCGGTTTGACCCGCGCCGGATGGGCGATGCTCGCGTACGACCGGACCGGCTGGGGCGGAAGCGCGGGTCGGCGCGGACATCTTTCCTCGTACCGCGATTTCGTCGCCGAGGCGTCGGCGGTCGCGGATATCGCGATCCGGGAATACGGGACGGTCCATTTGGCGGGCATGTCATGGGGCGGCGTCGCCGCCCTGTATCTGGCGTTGCGGCGCGGGTGGCTCTTCGATTCCGTCCATCTTCTCGCACCGGGTTTTGCGCTTGCCGGCGACCGGATCATGGGCCGGTCGTTCGGCGGCGTCTGGTCGTATCTGCGGGGCGACCGCACGCGCGAGGTCGACCCCGGATTCGCTCCCGAACTTTTCACCAAAAACGAGCATCGGCGGTCCTTCATCAAAAACGATCCGCTGCGGGTCAGGAAGGTGACGCTGTCGTTTCTCGCCGAAACGCTCAAGATGCGCCTGTTCGTCAAGGAACATGCCGGAAAGCGCCGGCTGCCGCCATCCTGGTGTCTGCTCGCCGGCAACGACCGGATGCTGAGCAATGACGCGACCGAGGCCGTCTGCCGCAAGGCCGGCGTTCGGACGGAGGTCGTCGCGGATGCGGAGCACGCACTGGTATTCGAGTCTCCGGAGCGGGTCGCCGCGCTGTTGGACCGGAATGCGGGCGGGGCGAACGAATCCCGATCCGGAACGGGAAAACGTATTTGGGTAATCGGCGGCGGAGCCGTTGGCGGGGCGGTCGGGACGCTGCTTTCGCGCGGCGGTTGCGAGGTCGGCGTTTTGGTGAAGGAGAAGCATCTTCCGGCGATCCGGAAGGATGGTTTCCTTTTACGAACCCGTGAAGCCGCCCGCCCTGCGGGCGACACCCTCGTTGCCGCGGCGGATACCGGCTCATTGCCGGAGAACCCCGATCTGGTCGTCGTCTCGGTCAAAAGTTTCGATACCGAATCGGCGTTGCTGCCGGCGGCTTGCGCCATCCCGCGCGGGACGGTGTTGCTTTCCCTGCAAAACGGCGTCGGCAACGAAGCCAGGATTCGGGCCTTGCTGCCCGAAAATCCTGTCGCGGCCGGGGCGATCTGCATATCCACGGAGGCGCTCCGCGCCGGCGACGTTCTTTGGCCCGATGATCGCGGCGGGATCGCGGCGGCGGTGTTTGCCGGCGATCAAGGCCGGGTTCTCGAAACGTTGCGTTCGATCCTCCCCGTTTCCGGCATGGAATGCGAATGGGTCGAAGGGGAGGGCGCGGCGGAACGGGTGAAGTGGTCGAAGCTGGTGCTGAATATCGGATTCAACGCGCTCAATTCCGTTACCGGCCTGACGAGCGCGGAGTTGCTTCGCGATCCCGAATACGGAACGCTTGTCGTGCGGGCGCTTCGCGAGGCGTTCCAGGTGATGCGTCGCTCGGGCATACGGCCGGTGGATCTGCCGGGTTATCCAGTCGGCAAGCTGGGGGCGGTGGTGCGTGCTCCCGGTATGCTTGCCAGGCGCGCGCTCGCGTGGCAGGCCGCGCGTTCCGGCGAATCCGCCTTTTCCATGCGCCAGGATGTGCTGAGGGGCGGGAAAACGACCGAAATCGCGGAGTTGAACGGGGTCGTCGTCGAAAGGGGGGAGCGGTTCGGCATCGACGTCTCCGCCAACCGGCGCCTGTGCGCAATGGTCGGATCGTGAACGAAAATCACGCCCGAAGCCCGGCGGCGGCTTGGCGAACACTGTTTCCCAACTGAACTTTTACCAATTGAGCATTCAAACCGCCGAATGCCCAATTTGTAAAAATCACGATCCTTGCGGCACAAGCGTTTTCTTTTTTTGCAAAGTGGCGATTGGCGGTTTAATCGCCACTTTGCAAAACTTCAGGTAGATCGCACAGTCGGATCTTGTGGCGGAAGCAAGTCGTGTCCGCAAACATGTGATGCCCCCAGCATAGTTCGTCAGGATGCGGATGTAATGCGCTATACAAGAATGGTTAATGCCTATCGGTACAAGGCGAGCAAGTCATCGGATGATGGCTTGTGGAATCGCGTTGGCAACATCGGCGATTGCATCCAGGCATTGGCGGTGGAGAATATATACGGCAAACTCGGAATCGCCGATAATGAACTTGTCCATGTCAATAGGGATGAAATACCGGATTACGGTGGTGAACCGTGTCTGCTTCCAATGCAAGCCTGGTTCGGGAACTACTCGGGGGTGTTTCCTTTGCCTTGGTCGGACCATATAAAGCCGGTGTTTATCGGCTTTCATTTAAGTGTGGTCGGAGACACGAGGAAAAGATTTGTTGCGGAAGGCATAGACGAACGGATGAAGCGGTTCGAGCCGATTGGTTGTCGCGACAGAAATACCGCGGAATTTTTGCATTCAAGAGGCATTGACGCTTATTTTTCGGGATGCCTGACTCTAACCTTCGACGCCAGAAAGTCGGAACCGGTGGATGGGAAAATATTCGCTGTCGATATCTCCAGACGAGTGAGGCGCGTATTGCCAAAGTCTATCGTTCGGCAAGTCGACTATTCTATTACCCACCTCTATCCTTTTCGTGAATATCCCGTCAGCGACGAAGAGGCCGCCGATTTCGAAAAGACGGCGAGGATAATTCTCGAAAGATATCGCACCGAAGCGAAAGCGGTTATAACCTCGCGCTATAATGCCCCCCGTTTTTAGGACCACTGCCCAAGGAAAGCAGCCGACCTATATTTTATGTCGATAGGAGGCTGTTTATGAAGACGGGCAAACGGCAGCACACGGCGGAGTTCAAGG
>JAISXA010000169.1 GCA_031270685.1 Planctomycetota bacterium | reverse complement strand
CTGCATCGCGCACGGCATCCGGGGCATGGCCGACGGCCTGGGCCTCGGCTTCGCCGAGCAGAAGAAGGCGGTCGAGTCCGGCCACTTCCCGCTCTACCGCTTCGACCCGCGCCTGATCGGGGAGGGCAAGAATCCGCTGCAGCTCGATTCCAGGGCGCCGACCATGGCGTACAAGGACTGGGCGATGGGCGAGACGCGCTTCAGCGCGCTCCAGAAGCGCGAGCCCGAAGTCGCTGAGAAGTTCGCCGAACAGGCGGCGCGGGAGGAGTCGTTGCGCTGGAAGATCTACGGGCAGATGGCGCGGATGGACTTCAAGTGAATCGCGGCCCGAAAGCTTTCCGGATGCATTATGCACTTTGGGCATTCGGCGGTTTGAATGCCCAAAGTGCATAAGCCCGCGTTCACCATGCGGCGGGGAGAAGGCTGTCCTCGGCGGCGGCCTTCCCCGCCGCGGTTTTGTCGTCGGCGCCTATGCCGCGCGTGGAACTCGGCAGCACGACCTCGGTGCGCAAGGTCGGACGGAGGGGCGCGCCGGAAGCGGTCCGGTCCGGCGGAACCATCGCGAACGCGGCATCGTCGCGCGGCGTAAGATGCCTCGCGTCCTCCTCGATGATCTCGGCGGGGCGGCGCTTGTGGTGACCGCGATGCAGATTGACGTTCCGCACCGGCATGGCGGCCAGTTCGCCGCCGGGATTCGAGATATGCCCCGCGATGATGACCGGCGATTCGTCGGGGCTGAAAGTGAAGGGCGGCGGGACATGCGGCGCCGCTTTCTCCGGGTCCGATACGGAGGCGAAAGCCAGTTCCGACCTTGGTGCGTACCCGATTTCATTTTCATCCCTTGCCGTCCCGGCGACCGGCGCCTCGGACGGGTAATAGCCCAGATCGAGGGGAGAGACCCCGTGGCGTCCCTTCGGGACGACGGCCGATTGCCGGGCGGCTGAACCCTGGATTCCCGGCGGCCGCAGGTCGCCTCCGGCATGGAACGGCGGTTGGGTTTCCAGGCGCACTTCGCCCGCCGGATAGGAATCCATTTGCCAGCCGACAACCGACTCGGGAGGCGCGGAGGTTTGGAAACCGCCGTCCGCCGTCCACGCGGCGCCGGCGCGTTCGATCCGGATCACGTCGCCGGGGCCGACGGCAATGACCTTCTCGCGCGACCCGGCCGCGGGACGCCCGCCCAGCTGTTGCGGGGGACCGTCGTCGTACCGTTCATAGGTCCGCGTTTGCGGCTGGGAAGGCATGGCCGCGGGGCGCGGCGGTTGAGCCGGGGCGGCTGTTGGAAACGGAGTCCCCGCTCCGCCGCCGCCGCGCGCGAGGTAGCTTTCGCCGAGGGCCTTCAGCCTGAGGTTCCAGGGCTGGACCGCCATGGCCCGGCTTATCAGCATGGAGGCGGAGGTGTCGTCGCCCTGGTCATGGTACGCTTCGGCCAACGCCATCAGCGCCATGGGATCGTCGCCGATCCGGTCCTTGAAGGTGTCGTACAGGCGGTTGGCCTCCTCCTGGCGGCCTTCGTTGAACAGCACCCTGCCGAGAAGAACGCGGCCGGGGACGTATTCGGGATCAAGCGCTTCGATGCGGTTCAGGATTTCGTGCACCTTATCGAAGGAAAAGGTTTCGGAAAGTACCTGGCGGCGGTATTCGACCTCGGCCTGATTGTAGAGCACGGCCGGATTGGACTTGCCGAAGGACGCGGCCTGCTCATAGGCGGAGTAGGCGCTGTCGAGGTAGCGGGCGTCCCCGGTCTGGAGATACATGCTTTCGTAGAACAGGCCGACCTCGTTGTGCAGCCAGCTTTCGGAGCCGAGGGCGGTGTTTTGCTCGCTGACGGCGGCGTAGACGCGGGCGGCGTCGGCGTAGCGTTCGGCGCGCACGTAGATGCGGGCGCGGCGGACCTCGAGCATGGCCTTTTCACGGGAAGTGATTCCCGGCGTGCCGGCCGCGGCGTTGATGTCCCCGAAAGCGCCGCCGTAGTCGCCCATGACGGCCTTGGCTTCCCCTTTCATGCCGTAGACCTGGGGCAGCTTGCCGGATTTCTCGATGGCGAAGACGCAGTGGGCGATCGCCTCTTCGGGTTCGTCCATGCGCAGGCACACGTCGGCGAGGGCGAGGTGAAGAGCGGCGTCGCCCTTGCCCGTCTCGGTGGCGAGGCGGAGGTATTCCTGGGCCTTGGGAAGATCGTCTATCAGGAGGTAGCTCATGGCGAGCTGCTCATAGGCGCGGTTGTAGTATTCGGGAGGAAGGCCGAATTTTAGCGCGGTCTCGAAATGCCGCGCCGCCGCGCCGCCGTTCCCGCCGGCAAGCGCCTCCGCTCCATTCCGCATATGCTGGACGGTGGTGTCGGACAAGCGGTCCTTCGGCATTTCCACGCGCTCGATATTGCGCACCAGGATCCAGGGATAACCGCCGTACTTGTCGGTCACCTTGCCGGTGACGGCGATCAGCTCGTGCTTCTCGAGCATGCGGAGAATGTCAAGCAAATCCGTTTCCCGCTTGCTGATGTAAAGGGTCGGGAGGACGTTGCGCGCGTCATCGGCGATCCAGAGCGCCGCCTTGTCCGGCCAAGCCGCGAAGTTGGAAAACTCGTGCGAGTTGTAGGGCGTGTTGATCGGCTTGAACAGGGAAGTGGCGCTGGCGAAACGGCAGTAGAAGAACACCTCCTGCTCCAGATACTGGTCGGGCGCCTTCATGATGTCGTTCAAGGCGTAGGCCTTGCCCAGGTTCGCCCTGGACTCCTTCACCTTTTTCCTTCTGGCCGCCGCGGCCGCCTCGCCGCCGGCGAGAATGGCCAACGCCAAAAACGCCAAGAGGGTCTTGATCGCCAATCCTTTCATCGTCCTTCCTCCATCGCAATCCGCCGTGTTCGGCGTCCTTATTCATTCATGGCGGCGGAACCGCGGAAGTGCGCGCCGGATGCGCGAATAGGGCGGACCGCACCCTTCATTTGCCCGGTGCGGCCGGTTCCTTTCCCGAAATCGGGCGAAATACGCAAGAAAAACGCGCGACGTCCGATAAAGGGAAACAAAAAGGATCGGCGCGGGCGATAATGGAAACACGGCGCGGGCGAAACGACCGCGCCCCGTTCCCTGTGAACGGGGCGCGGCGGGATGCGTGCGCTGCGGCGGCGCGTCAGGCGACCTGCAGTTTCCTGGCGACCAGATCGAGCGTCTTGACCATGCGCGCCAGTTCCGACTCGCTGTTGGCGAGCGCGTCCAGCAGAAGCTGGCGCTCGTTCTCCGAATCCGCG
>JAISXA010000097.1 GCA_031270685.1 Planctomycetota bacterium | reverse complement strand
TCCATCCAGCGGTTGATCAGGTTTTCCGGCAACGATACCTGGGCATGATAGGTGAGCGTCCGCACCATGACTTCCCGGTAGATCGGATTGGCGGGGCTTAGGGCGCCGGCGGCATTGGCCTTCACCAATCCCAAGTCCAGGCAGAACCTGGTATCATCCGAAAGAGGGTCCACCACGGCCTCGCCGCCAGAGAGCATCGGCTCGATCACCTTCCGCACCCGCGGCTCCTTCAACCGCTCCAGGAGCGAGTCGATATGGGTGTCCCGCCGCATCATCAGGGTCTCGGCCGCGCCGTCGATGTGCCCGGCGGTCACCGGCGGCGAATGGTCGCGTTCGAGATCGTCCTCCACCACCTGCCGGGCCAGGGCGTTGACCAGCCAGGGCTGGCCTTCCGTCCAATGCCAGGACCGGTCGACCGCCTCCGGCTCGAAAATCTGTCCAGTGGCTTCGGTGTGCTGCCGGTAGAGTTCGGCCACCTGTTCCCGGGTGAAATTGTCCAGGGTAAGCGCCTTGGTTACGATATTGAAGGGGCTGGCCGAGCCCAGGCTTTCACGTCCGGGACGGACCTCCGCCTTGAAGTCCCGGATGTCCCGCATGCCAGCCAGGGCTATCGACCAGGGAAAGGGAATCCTGGCGCGATTGATGTAGCCTTCCCGCAACTGCCGAAGAAAGGTGATGAGCGCCTGCCCCGACAGGCAGTCGGCCTCGTCAAAAAAAAGGACCAGCGGTTTGTCGAGAATAACACAGAGTTGCGACAGCATTTCATTAACCAGGGTATTGGCCGTACCGGTTTCGCCGGCAGGCAAGACAACGCGCGACAATACCGACCATTTCAAGGCTCGACGGATGGAAGCAATAATGAAAGTCGCCGATTCCGCGAGGTCGTCAATCCCTTGCAGCGTCTCCAGCGAGCAATAGAGCGCATACTGCCGTCCCGCCGCGTTGATCTCGTCGGTCAATGCCTGGAGAAGGGTGGTCTTCCCCGACTGGCGGGCGGCGTGGACGACGAAATAGTCCCCCTGGTCTGCCAACCTCCGCGCCTCGGGCAGGCGGTCGATGGCCGGCAGCATGTAATGACGGTCCGGGATACAGGGTCCGGCGACATTGAATCGTTTCGGCATGTTTGATTCCCTTTTTGCGCCGCTGGCATTCAACCCCAGGAAACCTTGCCGCCGTCCTTCTCGCTCAGTTCCTCGGGCACGGATTCGTCCTTCCCGACCGACCCGCCCTCGGGGAATTTGTCGAGCCAGTCCTTGCCTTCGACCAACCGGGTGACTGCCATCGCGGAGACGGTGTCGCCGGTGACGTTGATGCAGGTCGCGGGCGGATCGACCAGGAAACCGATGGTGGCGATGATGGGGAATGCTTCCGGCGGGAAGCCGTACAGGCTCACGATAAGCATCTCGCCGATGAGGCCGCCGCCGGGGACGCCGCTCATGACCACGCCGGACATGATGGAGATGAGGAGCGCGGAGACATAGGTGCCGGCGCCGCTGAACTCGAGGCCGAACAGGCCGAAGAGGAAGGTGATCTTCAGCATGGCCGAGATGACCGAGCCTTCCATGTGCATGGTGGCCCCGATCGGCAACACCAGATCCCTGACGTCCTTGGGGACGCCGATCTTCGCCGCCGCCTCCAGGTTGACGGGAAGGGTGGCGATGGAGCTCTGGGTGGCGAGGGAGGTGACGGTCGGGGGCATGATATGCCTGAACATGCGTCGCACCGCCGGCATGCCGCCGGAGAAGCAGGCGTAAATCGGGAAGAAAACGACGAAATAGATGAAGCACAGGGGATAGTAGATCAGCATCGCCCGGCCGTAGGCGCCGATGAGCTGCGGCCCGAATTCGCCCACCAGGGCGGCGAAATAGGCGCACAGGCCGATGGGGGCGTAATACATGATCAGATCGACGACCTTCATCATCACGATGGAAACATCGTTGAGGATGGTCGCCACGCGGTTGTTTTTCTTGTCGCTGGTTATGCTGACGCCGATGCCGAACAGGATGGAGAAGACGATGAGGGGCAGCATGTAGCTTCTCGAAACGACGAGGGCGAAGTCGGGGACGGTGATGGCCCGGACGATGGCGTCGCTCAGTTTCACCGCCTCGAACTCGCCGGCCGCCGAAAGGTCGAGCACCACGCCCTGCGCCGGGGGCCAGACCTTCACCACGACCAGGATCAGCACCGCCGCGATCAGGCCGGTGGCGAGGAATACCGCGAAAAGATAGCCCATGATTTTTCCCAGCCGGCGCATGTTGAGCATGTTCCCGACCGCGCTGGAAATGGTGAAGAAGACGAGCGGAACCACCACGGTGAACATCAGATTGAGAAAAATCTGTCCCAGCGGCTGCAGGACCATGGCGCGCTCGCCGAAGATCACGCCGATGACGCTGCCGACGATGATCGAGATGAGCAGGATGATGGGGAAACGGTAGCTGTCCCACAGGGAACGTTTCGTTAACACTTCGGCCGACATGGTTTTTCCTCCTCTTCGCAAGAAAACGAACGCCGGGCCCGATCCCGAATCATGGCCCGGCGGGATGGCGCTTTCAGGTCTTGATCACCGCTTTCAGGAAAAGCCTGAGCCGGCCGCTCTCGGGCGCGCCGAAAACGCTCCCGGGCGGCCCTTCCTCAATTATCCTGCCGTTGTCCATGAACACGGCGCGGGTGGCGACCTCGCGGGCGAATCCCATTTCGTGGGTCACCAGCATCATGGTGTAGCCCTGCGCCGCGAGGTCGCGTATCACCTTCAGGACCTCCCCGGTTATCTCCGGATCGAGCGCGGAGGTGGGCTCGTCGAAGAGCAGAATGGACGGGCGTATCGCCAGCGCGCGGGCGATGGCCACGCGCTGCTTCTGGCCGCCGGAAAGCTGCCCCGGATAAGCCCCGGCCTTTTGCTCCAGGCCCACCAGCTTCAGGAGCTCCCGGGCCCGCTCGCGGACCTCGGCCGGGTTTTCCCGCTTGATCTCGATCGGGGCGATGGCGATGTTGTCGAGGCAGGTGAGATGGCCGAAGAGGTTGAAGTGCTGGAACACCATCGCGGTCTGCATGATGAGCTTGCGGATCTCCCCCTCGCGGCGGTATTTCACCCTGCCGTCGACGGTCTCGACCAGCGTGGCGCCGTTGATGGCGATCTTTCCGCGGTCGACGGCCTCTAGGTGGTTGATGCAGCGCAACAGCGTCGATTTCCCCGATCCGGACGAGCCGATGATGACGACCTGCTCGCCCCGGTCCACCCGGAGCGTGACGTCGGCGAGCGCGGTCACCTCGCCGTAGCGTTTGTCGACGTTCTCCAGTTCGACGATGCGCCCGCTCATACCGCCTCCTGTTCGTGGCGGGAGAACCGCTGTTCAAGCTTTTGGTAGACGACGGTGAGGACGAAGGTGATGGCGAGATAGATCAGCGCGGCGAGAATGTAGGCGGTCACCGTGGTGTCGCGGTTGGACGCGTCCTTCGCCACCTTCAGCATGTCGGACACCGCGATGACGTTGGCCAGCGCCGTGTCCTTCACCAGGGTGATGGTTTCGTTGGAAACCGGGGGAATGATGCGGCGGATCGCCTGGGGGATGATGATCCGGAACATGGTGCGGGTTCGGGTGAAGCCGAGCGTTTTCGCCGCCTCGTATTGGCCGCGGTCGATCGACTGGATGCCGGCGCGGTAGATTTCGGCGAAATAGGCCGCATAGTTCAGGGCGAAGGTGATGACGACGGCGGGGAAACGGTCGAGGCGGAGGAAGAGGAGGCCGCTCCGGTTGGCCACGATGCCGAGTCCGTAGTATACGAAGAACAGCTGCAGCATGAGCGGCGTGCCGCGGAACAGCCAGACGTATACGCGGCAGGGGAACCGGAACGGCCAAAACTTCGAGATGCTGCCGAGCGCGAAGACGAGGCCGAGCGGCAGCGAAAGAACCAACGTCAGGCAAAAGATGCTCAACGTTTCCTTCAGCCCCCGCATCAGGGACGGCAGGAGAAGCAAAACATAATCAAGGGAAAGGTTCACTCCGTATGCGTCCTTTCCGCGTCGGCGCCAATACACCCCAGCCCGGAATCAGCGTTTCGGGCGGGGGAGTGCGCGGCAAAAGCCATTCGATCAATACGGACGCGGTCCGTGATTATTGCATGGGCAGGAGCAGGTTCGCGCCGAACCACTTCTTGCTGATCTGTTCGCCTTTTCCGCTGGCGACGATATTCTTGATGGCGTTCTCTACCGCCACGCACAATTCCTCGTTGGCGGCGTTGTCCCGATCGCGCCGGAAGCCGATGGCGTAAAAGTCGTTGCCGAAATCGACGGACGCGACATTGAGCTTGGCGGACAGGTTGTTGTTCTTGTACTGGCCGAGAACCTCGTCGACGACCATGGCCTGGATCCGGCCCGCCTGCATGTCGAGGATGCATTCATCGTAGGTGGCGTACTCGAGGAGGTTGGCGGCGATCTTCGGATATATGGGGTGTTTTTCCACCATGATCAGGCCGGAGGAGCCGGCCTGGGTGCCGACCTTGTAAGCGGCGAGCTGCTCCATCGACGTGATGTTCACATCGGGACTGGTCATGATCACCATGCGGTTGTTGAGGTAATCCTGGGAGAGGGTCATGTTCGCCTCGCGTTCCGGCGTCCGCGACATTCCGTTCCAGATGCAGTCGATGTTCCTGGCGGCCAGTTCCATTTCCTTGGCGCTCCAGTCGATCGGCTGAAACACGATCTCCACGCCCAACTCCCCGCCGACCGCCCTGGCGAGATCGATGTCGAAGCCGACCAGGTTCCCGGCCGGATCGCGGAATCCCATGGGCGCGAAGGTATCGTCCAGACCGACGACGAATTTGCCCGGCGTGGCGAGGCCGGCGAGTTCGCCGGCGACCGCCGAAACGGCAAAGGCCAACAGCGCGACCGCGGTAAGAGCATGCTTTCTGTTCATGTCCGTCATTCCTTCCAAACAAAAGGGCCTAACGCGTAAAGGGAGAATATGGGGGAACGGGACGATATTATACCCGCGGGGCGCCTTCGCCGCCAAGACGGAAATCCGCCGGCCACGAATATTTCCGGAATGCGTTGAGCGGACTTTTGAAGGAA
>JAISXA010000064.1 GCA_031270685.1 Planctomycetota bacterium | reverse complement strand
GTCGGTAAGCGGCCGCAAACTCCGTAACGAGCCGGATAGCCGCGTCAATTGCCGCTCGAAGTCCTCCACCCTTGTTTCGATCCTCTGAATCTTCGCGTCCTGGCTCCGGCGTCCCTCCCTCGCCTCCGTCTCTATCCGTTCCAGGCAATCCAACGCTATGCGTTCCAGTTCGTTTTTGCCCATGGTCTATTTCTCCTCCTTCAATTTGATTGCCGGTCTGCCGTTGATGGTGTGGCCACTCCCGCTCCCCGACGGGGCCGTCACGTAGCGGCTCCCGTTCCGCTCCAATATGGCTATCCCCGAAGTCTTGTCCAACAAGGCCGCCAGCGTCTTGTTCAACGCCGCCACCGCCTCGGCGTACCGCTGTTTCTCCGCTCTCGACCGCGCCAACTCGTCCCGGTATTGGTCCAGATTCGACGCCGCGAGTTTCGCCAGCGTCCACCCGCCTATCAGTATCCCGAGGCAAAGGGTGAATCCCAAGATCGCCATCGTGATCCACTTCCTGGCAAACGCCAAGCTCAAGAGCCTGTAGTGTCGGTTCAACTTCGTTGCCGCGTTTGTAATCTCCCGTTCCATAGCGTCCGACATTGTACGCAGCGCGTTTTTCGATGACTCCCGCAAGCTGTCGCTCAAGGTCCACAATTGTTCCTTGAAGACGTTCTCCGTCTGTATCCGTTCCTGTTCGGCCTTCTCCCGCATGCGTTCGGCCAAACTTTTCGAGTGTCCATCCCGCTCCATAAACGCCTCCTTTCAGGTGAATCTTGTCCCGGCTTTCCGGGTCCATGACTGTGATGTAGTCCCTGCCCTCGCGGTTGATTTCCAGCCCCGCCTCCCGCAAGGCCGTCGCCACGTCGGCGCGGTCGCGAACGGCGCCGCCTTCCACCAGCGTCTTGACATAGGCGTTGATGGCCTCCCGCGCCTTCTCCTTCTCGGCCTTGTCCGGGTTGCGGCCCCACCGGGTCAGCCGCGCCTCGGTGATGTCGGCGTTGCTTGGGGCGAACAGCCGCGTCCGAGCCGGATCGTCTGGCCGGGTCCACTCGTTCCGGGTATTCTCCAAATCGCGTAGCGGCGCGAAGTCCTTTTCCCAACCAGGCGGGAAAGCGTTGAAGGCTTTCCCGGTCGACAGCTCCATCCGGGGTATGACGAAGTGCAGCTCGTGATGCCCGGCGTGGCTGTGCCGGACCCAGAGGATGTTGTATTGGTCCGGGGACAGCCCAGCGAAGGCCACGGCCTCGAACCTGTCCATCAGTTCGTTTTCTTTTTCTGGTGCAATGCAGTCCTCCGGCCCCAAGGCGCAGACTCCGGCCGTGTACTTCCATTCGCGGTCGATGCTGTCGATGAGCGATTTTGTCAGTTCCGGATCGCCCCGCAGCACCACCGGGGGATGCTCTTTTCTTCCGTGATAATCCTGCCGCGCAAGGTAGTACACCGGCTTGCCGCCGTCGCCCTTGCCGTGGGGGAATGGCTTAATCAGCATGGTCGCCACCTCCCTCGTCCCCATCGCCCTGCGCGATGTTCGCCGCCTTGATGGTCAGCCGGTTCAGCCATAAAAGCGCCTCCAGCGCCGGGGCCGCCGCCTTGTGGGTATTGGCCCAGCGGGTGATCTGGTTGATGTTCGATCCGATGCGGGCAAGCTGCCGCAGGCGTTCCCGGTCGGCGCCGGTCTGGCGCAGGCGGAAGTTCATCATGCGGAAGCGCATGAAGTCGGAAACGGCCATGTCGGCTTCAATCGCCTTGGCGCGGATGTCGGCCAGCTCGGCGTCCGACACGCGGACCTTGAGAAATCGGCCCCGGCTCATGGCGCCGCCTCCGCCAATGCCGTTCTTGCCGCCGCGACCATCGCTGCCGATGCGGGCGGCGCGGCCGCGATCACGAGAGCGGCAACGCCGCTCCAGCCGGACACGCCGTAGCGTGACCGGCGGGGGTCGAGGGGGACTCCCTCGCCAGCTCCCGATGTGGCCTGTGGTCACGTCGGGTATGCTGGCCTAGAGCCGCAACGCGGCTCCGCTGCACTTCGCCTCGTTGCTCCCGTGACGATATGCGTGGCCGCTACGGATGGTACGCCTGTATATGCGATGCAAGTCATATGCCGCACCTCTCTATTCAATGCCTCCTTCAAGAAAGCGGGCGATCGTTTGGTTGGGTACCGCAAACCGCCGAATACCGCGCAACCGGGGCGCGCTCCCGGTGTCTGTCATCACTGTGGGACAAGCGCGATATTTTTCTGAATTTATCCTGCATTTTTCCGCGATAATACTTGTTTCGACTTGATCGTTTCCTGTATTTTTCATGCCTTTACGCTACACTATTGACATTTTGTGTCATAGCCGCCATTTTTCTGATTCCGCCTTGAAATTATGGGCAAATATTCCGTTCTGATTTGTGCCCACGGCTTTCATTTCCTCCTGCGTTTCTTCATGCCTCGATTCACCCTTCCTGCGGATGATGCGTACTTGCGGATTTGCGGATTATGCTGAAAAGCAAAACAAGTAAATCCGCTCAATCCGCTTTTTCCGCTACTCCGCCTGTTCCGCATAATCTGACAATCGTGCGATTCCGCCCCGCCGTTTTCTCCTCCCGGACGTTGATCTTGTTGCCGGCTTGCAGCGTTGAAAGGATGTTCCGCAACTTCCGGCTGCTCACGTGACCGCTCAAAGCCCGGTTCAACATGGTCGTGGTGCATTCCCCCGATTGGAGAATCGCCAGGACCTTTTGCTCCGTCGGATCGGTGGCGCGGTCGCAGAAAAGCGCCGCCGCCGATGCGCCGGCATACCGCCACAGCGCCAAAGCCGATGTTACATGCGGTGTATCCATAGCCTTCTTGCCGTCCAGCAGGGCGTAAACAAGTGCCAGGCGCATGGTCTGGGCCTCGGCCCGGTTGACGACGGCTCCGGTCAGGCCAGCCGTTTCGGCCGAGAGTTCCGGGTAGATTCGTTTCCATTCCTGTATCGCATCCCCGGTCAAATAGACTTCGCCCGTATTCTGCGCCTGGGCGGCCAATGCCCATAGCCGCCACTGCATGTCCTTAACACTACAACGCTGGATTTTTCCTAACAGTTGTTTAACTCCTTGGTTTTCCTACGATTGAAGTTGAGGGATTTGTAGGCAACCAAGGAGGAATCACCATGTACAAGCTTGACGGAGAAGCGTTCAAGGGGCGGTTGGCGGAGTATCTGGGGGAGTTTGCGGCCGACATCAAGACTGCTCCCTCGCGCGGACATTTCCGCAACTACGTCAAGGGGCTCATCGGCGGCGCCGAGAGGAAGAATGTCGAACGTATGGCGACCGACGCCAAAATTCCGGTTCATACCTTGCAGCAGTTCCTTGCCTGTTACGCGTGGGATGCGGAAGCGGCTGGCCGGCGGGTGCGGAGGCTGGTGGCGTCCCGGTACCAGTCTCCGGACGCCATAGCGATCATCGACGAGACCGGCGTTCCCAAGAAGGGGGAGAAGACCGCCGGCGTCCAGAGACAGTATTGCGGAGCCAGGGGAAAGATTGAGAACAGCGTCATGTTTGTCGGATTGGCTTATGCCGCTGCGGGCTTTCACGCCCTGGTCGATTTGGACTTGTATCTTCCCCAAGCATGGGCGGAGGACAAGGCGAGAAGGCTGGAGGCGGGCATTCCCGAGAGGTTGCCATTCCGTTCGAAGTTGGACTTGTCGCTGAAGCAGCTTCGGGAAGCCATGGCGGAGGGGATGGCCTTTCGCTGGGTTACGGCGGACGAATTTTACGGGCGGAGTTCGGGGTGGCGGCGGAGCGTCTCCGAGCTTGGCCTGTGGTATGTGGTGGAGGTCCCGAAGGATTTGCGGGGATGGCTTCCCAAGCGTATGGGTCGGCTTGGCGAAGGTTCCCCGGTGGAGCTTTGGGAGCTGCGCGCAGTCTCGGACCTTTGGCGTCGCGGAGGCCCTTCGTGGGCGACGTACCGGGTGAAGGAGACGGAAAAAGGGCCGGAGGTCTGGGAGATTCGCGTTACCCGCTTCGTTGCGTCGGTCAATGCGGGGAGCGAGGGCGAGGGTTGGCTTCTCATCGCCCACAACCTGCTCACGGACGAGATGAAGTATTTCCTGTCGAACGCCCCCGACAACTGCCCGGCGTCGGCTTTGGGATATGTCGCGTTCAGCCGCTGGCGGGTGGAACACTGCTTCAAGGACTTGAAGGGCGAGGTCGGCCTCGATCACTTCGAGGTCCATAAATACCGGCCATTGGTCAGGCATTTGAAGCTCGCCCTGGTTGGAATGTTGTTTCTGGCGATGGAGCGCAAATCCTTGCATGACGGCGGCCCGTGGCTGTGGAGCGCCAAGGCGGTTCGGGAGCTTGTGGGGGTGGTCCTGTACTCCGTCACGGCCAAAGACTTCGCCCAGCGTTGGAAGCGGGCGCTGGAAGTGAGGGAATACTACGAGACGAGACGGAAGGCGGCTACCGCCTCGCACAGCAAAAAGAGACTGCGAAGATTCATGGACATGGGGATCGATGTAAATAGACTACCCACTTTCACTTTGGGAAATCCAGCTTTGTAGTGTTAATTTCTTCAAACGGCATGGGGCGGGGAAGCGCCACGCTTTTCGACCGTCTCGCGCATATCCACAGGAAGCGGTTGCCGAAGCCGTTCGCCATGTTGACGCTGGACAGGGAAAGGTCCAGTTCGGTCTTGGTAATATGCGACAGCAAACAGATGTGTGCGCCTCTGACCCGCATCGGATTGGTTTTTATCAGGGGCGAATACTCGCCGCCGTCCCAGAAAGTTCGAATCGCCATCGACAGGGTATTGCCTTCCCGCTTGGTGCAGGAAAGCCCGCTGGCAAGTTCCTCGTCCATTATGCACAGCCGTTTGTCGCCGGGGTCGCGTCCGCTGTCGTCCTGGACGTTCTCCCGCAGCGGCCAGGCAAGTCCTTCTCCAGTGGAAAGCGGCCCGCCGCTTTCCCTGGCGGGTGGCGGAAGATTGAGTTTGGCGAGTTCTTCCGGGTCGCAGAGATCACGCTTGAACAGCCGTGTCACCGGCTGCCGGGACGTTCCCTTTCTGGCCTTCGACGAATTGCCGCACACCACCACAAACAAACGCGGCGGGTGTATGGCTTCGCCGATGGAAAGAAACGGGCCCTTGTCTTTCTGGTAGCCATAGACTTCGGCTCCGAAGCGAACCAGCAGCGTCGCCAGAACCGCCGCCGGATCGGCCTCGCTGTCCCGCGTGGCGAGTTCGACAAATTCGCCGGCAAAGCC
>JAISXA010000225.1 GCA_031270685.1 Planctomycetota bacterium | reverse complement strand
TTTTGGAGAAAATCGGACCAACCGCCGCCCGATTTCCTCCAAAGATGTTGCCGCTTACGGACCAATGGGTTGATTTTTCGCCCTGTCGGGCGATAGCGCCGACCTTGCAATAATTCCCGACGCAAAATGTAAACCCAAGAAACTTTGGAGAGAATCAAACGGCGGTTTGTTTGATTCTCTCCAAAAGTCCACTTTATACGCCACGCGAAAAAACCAGGGACCCTTCCCGCATGGAAAAGGTCCCACTCCCGCTTTCCCCATCTCGTGCGAATCCGGATTCCAAACGCTTCGATTCCGGCGGCGGCCATTGTCCGCCTCCTCCAACCGAACCGCGCCTCCGACTACTCTTGACGCGCGGGACGCGTTTCCACCGGCTCCGGCTTCGGTCTCCTCCCCATCCTGCGCCGATCAATCGAGGTTATTTCTTCTTCACCGCCTTTTTCGCGGGAACCTTCTTGGCGACGGCCTTTTTGACGGGAGCCTTTATCACCGAGGGTTTCCTGGCGGGGGCCTTCTTCGCCGAGGCGGACTTGGCGGCGGGAGCGGCGGCCGACGCGAGCGCGGCGAGGTCGGCGTGCGGCGAGTACTTCTTGCCGACGACGGCTTCCTTTAGCGCCTTGGAAGCGGTGAAGCGCGGCTTCACCGAAGCCTTGATCTTGATCACCTCGCCGGTGGCGGGGTTGCGGCCGGTGCGGGCCTTGCGCTGAGCCTTTACGAAAATGCCGAAATCCTTGATGTTGACCTTGGCGCCCTTCACCACCGCGCCGGCGATTTCGTCAAATACGAAATCCACCGCGGCAACGGCGTACTTCAACTTCGAGCCGGTCTTTTCAACCAGCGCCTGCGCGATCTGACGCTTCCTGAGGACTTCCAACTTGGCAGCCATCCCTTTTCTCCTCTCTCCCAAAACAAGCAAAAATGCCGCGCCCCGACATCCGATCGGCGCTTTGACGGCCTAAACGTCTCCCGAATTCCCCAGCCCGAAGCGAGGTCGTACCGCGTCCGTCGCCGGAAGGGAACAACTGATTTGGCCGCGCCGGCTTGAACCATCGGGATGCCGTCCGAACCAGCAGGACAGGCTTGCACGCGCGCATGCCGGAAAAACAAATCAACTTTTGCCGAAATATAGACCATAAAATCGCGCTGTCAAGATGAAAAATGTAAAATATCGCATTTTTCTATGGAAATGGTCATATTTCTCGGCGGGATGACGCCGCATGGTCCCGGGAACGGGATTCCGCCCTATTTGCGAAGTCGATTTTTGGCGGCGGAATGAATGCGACGTCACCCTTGACGTGGAGTATTGAAGGAAATCAAACAGTCGACCTTTGGAGGAAATCGGGCCAACCGTCGCCCGATTTCCTCCAAAGATTCAACCGCTTTCGTTTCAATGGGTTGTTTTTTCGTCAACTCGACCCAAACCCGCGACCTTGCAAAAAAAGCGTGGTTGAAGCGAACGCCCTGAAACTTTGAAGGAAATCAAACGGCGGTTTGTTTGATTTTCTCCAAAAGTCCGCCACAAACAAGCCGCCGTTATTGAAGCGTCATCAGCGGCATCCGCAACAGGCTTTCATAGGTTCTTGCGATATACTGGTTGCCGCCGATCCCGAACGCCCAGGAATTCTGCGCCTGCTCCAGATAGTTGCAGAGCGTCAAACGCATTTTGATGTTGTTGCCGCCGGTGTCCTGCGGCCAGAGCTGGAACAGCGAATCGCCCGGCCCCCCGCCCGGGTTCACCTGCAAGAGAACCGAGGCGCTTGAAAGGGGACGGGCGACAACGCTGCCGTCGGCGTTGGGATAAACGATTTCCACATGGCCAAGGACGAATTGGTCGGTTTGGTCCTGATCCCAATTCAGGTCCTGTGCGATGTCCGGTTCATTGATTCGAACCAGGTTGATCCCGTCCGGCCGGAACGGAGCGAAGCGGATCACCCCGTACACCTGATTCCGGCCTCCGGAACCGGCGGGAAACACGAATGGGCTCGCAAACCGCTGATCGGCGATGGTTATGGCGCCGCCTCCGGTCGAAAGCCCGAAATCGGCCACAGGATCAAGGTCGACGAAGCCGAGGTTGCCGACCGCGGCGTTGTTTCTGTCCGTCGCTTCCCGCAACCCTTCGTGCGTCTCTATTCCCATTATCATCCGCCTGCCGTCGCCGACACCTCCAGCGTAAAAAAAGTCCCCGTCGCCCTCGGCGTCGATGGCGGAGAGGAAGGCGATAAGATCGCTGCCTCCCCGGAGAACGGCGCGCCATTGCTCCACGTTGCCAGCCAAATTCGCGATTGCCGCGGTTCCAATTCGACCGATGGCGAGGGGATCGGTCGATACCGGAACATACCCGGCCATCAGGGTCTGATTCACCGTCTCGAAAACGCGGCTCGCATCCTGGTCCAACAGGAGGAGCGTCTCCTCCTGTTTGCTGGCGCGCATGGCGTCCAGCATGATCATCCCGACCAGAATGAACACGACCGAAACCAACGCCATGACGATCATCACCTCGAGAAGCGTGAACCCGTTCCTGTTCCGCATGGTCATTCGGCCTTCCCGTTCCAGAGCCTCTCGATGTCGGCGTTAAGCCTGCCCAGATTGCCGGTCACCTCGCCGCCGGCGCTCCAGGAACCCTTGTTCCACGACTTCACCTCGAGTTGGTGGCGGTCGACTCCGGTATAGCTGTCAGCCATATCGGTCGCCGCCTCGCTGGCGTACAAGCGGATCTCGCCGGTGATGGTTTCCCCGGGATTCGCGAAGTTTTCCACCGTTTCGTTGATCATTTTCCCGCCGACCAGCACGCTTCCCTGCGAAATCAACGCTCCCCGGTAGGCATCCGCGCCTGTCGCGTACAGCGGGAGCACCGGAACATCGTTGCCGGCGTTATCCTTGATCCTCGCGCCGTAATCGTCCAGCGCGTAGGTGGTCTCGTGAAGCTCGAGGGTATCTGGATGCCGCCACTGATAGGTCCAGCGGCCGGCGTCGTTCTGGTACAGCGAATGGCCGTAGGCGTCAACCGGATCGCCGTCGGGGCCGTAAACGAACCGGTGCTGCTGGTAGGTGGGGGTGACGATGATGTCGCCAAGCACCACCAGAACGCCGTAGTACGCGAAAACGTCCTTGATGTGCAGATTCCCGTTCACGACCAATATCCCGGCGCCGTCGATGGGCTTGTCGAAGACGAAGGTGGGCGCCAAGCCCTGGTCGTACTTGTACTCGTAGTTGTAAACCGGCTTGTCCGGACCCTCGGGGTCGATCAGGCTGTTTTTCGCGACGACCTTGCCATCCTTCGTGGTCATGAACGGGTTGAAGCCCAGTTGCCCCAGGGAGACGACTTCGTAGTGGTCGCGGGAAGGCCGTTCGTCGTATTTCGCGTCGGTTCCCGACCGGTGGAAGCCGATGGAATAACGCTGGTCCTTGGTGCCGTAGTAATACTCGACCTCCTTACGTTTGTCGGGATCGTTCACATAATAATCCACATACGCCATCTTCACCGCTTCCGCCGGATCCTGGTGGAGGAATTCCCTGATCGGCGTGACGCTGCCGTCCGGTTGCACCACTTCCATGGACTTGTGCGGAATCACGCTTCCCTGGACATCGGTCAAATCTTCGGCGTCGGGGTCCTGAAGCATTTCGCCGGCAAGGTAGCCGAGCGGCAGCCGCTTCGGCTCCAGCGGCCGACCGTCGTCGTCTTCCACCGCCTGGTATTCATAGGTTTCGACGACCGGAACATCCTGGTACCGGTAGCCGAGGATGTCCGCCGCCGTCTTGCGAAGCGAAAACACGCTTTGCAGAACCTGATACGCGGTATTCGCGGCATCTCCGGAAAGGATCGGCCGCGAAACCGGCTCCGGTTCCCAGCGCTCGTCGACATGCACCAGCTGAAAGCCCTGTTTATTGGTGATAAGATTCAGGAATTCCTCCTCGAATTGCTCGCGCTGTTCCTGGCTGCCGTAATCGATTACCGGGTCCGTGTCCTTTCTCATTCTCCACTTGAACACGCAGAAGTCGGTCACATCGTCATCGGTGTAATAATAGGGTCCCTGGTACTCGACGTTGTTTTCCTTGCGCAGCGGCACCAGCCGGAAAAGGCCGGTCGTGGTGTTCGACTCGAAAACCGCGCGGAGGAAAGGCCGGTTTTCCATATCGTCCACGCCGGCCTTGACCTCGTAACCGCTGTCATCCGCGACCCGCATGGTATAGACGCGATCCTCGAAAGAGACGCTATTCGGATCGTCGGGATCCTTTTTCGGGGTATAGCCGAGCAACTCGTAATTGTCCTTGATCGGTTCCTCGGAAGCCACGGTCGACAAATCCCGGTTGGTGGTGAGGGCGGGATGCGAATCCTTTCCCGTCAAGCCGTTGTCCGGGTCCTGTTCCCACCACTGGTCCGTGAGCAGCGTGAACAGGGTGATCGCCTCGATCCGCTTGGCGGAGGAAGGGGCGATGTAAATGGTGAAGACCATGTCGGTATAGTCAAAGTCCGCATCCACCTCGCGCAGGTCCTCGTAACCGATAAGCAGGGCGAGGGCGGGACGGATCAAATCCGGATCCGACCCGTCCGCGTTTTCGCTAAAATCCTTCTCGAACAGAAAATCCTCCATGCTGGCCTTGGGTTCGGCTTCGCCGGTCGCTTCGTTCCACACATAGATGGCATCGAACCGGTTGGCCAGGTAGCCGTCGCTCACCGCGTTCGCGGCGCCGTAATCGGCGGCGCGGGGATGGACCATGTTCGTCGCTGGACTTCCCAATACCGTAATGTCGTACGCCTGGTACAGCTCGTCAAACCCCGCCGGTATTCTCGCGCCTTCGTCGTCATATTTATACATGGTGCGCTTGTCGATTCTCTGGCTTCCGTCGGAAGGGATGTCCGCCTGGGTGATGATGGCGGGCTCTTTCGGATACGTCAGCGCTTGGTTGGCATTACCGAATTTCGGCGCCCACAAGTCCCCGCGCTTCACCAACTCGTAGCCCACCAGTTCCTGCCAGAAAAAAGTCCTGGCGACGACCTGTTGACCCGCCAGTTCCCCGGGCTTGTTGCCGGACGCGGTGACGGTCTTGGTGAGAGTAATGCCGCCTTTGACGTATGAAACATTGGCCCAGCAATAATCGCCAGTCCATTGGGTTTCGCTGGCCGGGTATTTGTAATAGGTTTTTTTCGCATTGGCCCCGGTTCCCGTCGTTTTCGCATAGAGCCGGACGAGGACCTGACCGTCGATGTTCTTCATCAAATGCGCCGTCTGGGCCCGGATGCGGGTTCCGCCGTAGTTGGGCATGCTAATCATCTTGGCGGGATAGCTGCTGGGGCGCGGCGAATGGGTATATTGACCGACGTACATCTGCCACCAATATCTGGGGTCGGTAATGCTGCCGACGATGCCCGCAATATTGATGTAAAGATTCCGCAAATCCTCGAACTGGCCAAGTACCAGATTGAATGCGCCGCCTTGCGTTACGCCCGCGCCGGATGTCTCATTGATCCTGCCTTGCACATCGCCTGTCTTGACGTCCATATCCACGGTGACGGTCCGGCCGCCTCCATAAGCTTTGCCGCCAAGCAAATAGGTGTCGTATTCCCTGTTTTTGGTCTGGTCGTCCGGATCCAGGTGATTGACCGCGTTCGGATAGGCCGCCCACATCGCGCGATTGTCGATGCTGGTGCCGAACGCGGTGGTTTTGGGGCGATGCGGGTTGGCGCCGCGCGGGACGAGCGGGTCGGTCTCGAGGTGGTCGTCGGGATATTTGCGATAGTTGAGGGTCAAGTTCCCGCCGGTCCAATAACTCCCGTCCGCCAGCATGAAGTTGGCGGTGCTGGTGGTCAGCTTCAGGGGGGTAGAAATAATCGTTTCCGGGAAGGTCTCCACGTAGTATTTGGTTATGTTGTGGTCTTCCCCCGAAAGCGTGACGTTTTCATCCAGCGTGGGCTGGAAATAACGCGGATTGGAGGCGAACAACGGCCCCATGGCTCCAAGCTGCGGTATTCCCTTGCCGCTGTTGAAGCTTATAACCTGATTGAGAATGGCGCTTATCCGGCGTTCGCTCGGCACAGCGGCGAGATCCCTGGGTCTGGCGGTCGAGATGATTTCGTACAACTGCTCGCCGACGTCCGGAGTCCACAGCCAGGTGGGATCTTTCGTTTTGCCCGATTTGGCCAGGGCGGCGGAACGCACCATCACCCGGAATTCCCGGTCGCCCAAAAATCCCTGAAACCGGCGGTTATCCGGCGCCGGGTTGCCCATTGGATCCCTGTACAGCCTATCGCCGTTGTTCCCATAGGCCCAATCCTTGCCGGAGTTCCCTTCCTGCCTCGACCAGGCCGAGATATCGGCCATCGCGAGGTCGGCGCCGAATTCGGCGGCAGCCATCGAATCGGCGTCGCTGTCGTCGGCATTCAGGGACTGGGTGGCCCGGAAAGACGAGTTGGACACGGTCGCCACCGACGCGGCGAGAACCGCGGCCGCCAACAAGGCGAAAATGAGCGCCGAGCCGCGCCTGCCCTTGTTCCGACGGCAGTTTTTCGGAATCGCCGCCATCCTGGCCTGAAATGAATTATCGCCCCCGCCGCAAGTATCGCCGAAAATATTCATGACATTCCCTTCCTTTATCATCTATTGTTTTGACCTCTATCACTTGGCGCATCGCTAACCGATTACCGGGTCGAAACGCCCGGTCGGATCGGGTATCCGCGTTACGACAACGGTTCTGCTGTCCTCAAACATTTCCCGCTGGTGCCCTTCGTCCACGAAATAGCGCACTTGAATCCCGACGACCAGCTGTTTCAGATCGGCGTAATTGCCGGGCGAGAAGCTGTTGGTATAAACGCCGTTCGCGTCAAGGTCGACGACATTGGAAACGCCGATCGGCGCGCCGCTTAAATCGGCCCAAGCAAACCGCGGCACAAGGTCCGCGTTGATCATCCTTTCATCAAGGTATAAATAGATCTCGCCGGTGGCGTAATGGTTGGCCAGAAATCCCGGATCGGTTTCGGGCAGCCTGGCCTCGCCGAAAGCGGGCACCCAAAAGCGATAGATGTACCGGCTATTCGCCGCATCCCATTCGACCCTGGGCTTGGCGGTTCTGTTGGGACCGGCGTTCAGATTGGCGCCGAGAGCGGTGGGGAAAAGCCCTTGCTGAAAATATCTGACAATGTAATGCGCAGGCATCTCCCCGGCCGGGGCGGCGTCGGCGATATAATCGATTTCCGACACCATCTCGTCGATCGCCCGGGCGGTCGCCACTTCCATGCCGATTTGACGATCCCGTTGAATAAAGGCGGCGAGGGCGCTTAAAGAGACCAGGGTCATAACGGCCAGAATGCTCAATGCGATCATCATCTCGATAAGCGTCATGCCGGCGCGTCCCCGGCGAACCGCCATGACCGGCTTTCCGGCATCACCCATCGCGGTCGAAGAAGGCGCATTTGCAGCCAGCGGTAGTTCCATGACCAGAGTCAGCATAATAGCCTCCATTCCAACCGCAAACCAGTTTCATTTAATCAAACCAAAAACCGAGCCTACAATCAGCGGCATTCTACCGGAATATATCATGCAATTCATTAGCCATGCATTCGGCAATCCAGAGTGAACAAGCGTCGCCAAAAACTTATTCAACCGCAACCGAATGGATAACTGGCAATATTAAAACATATTAATAAAATTTACTAACCACGAAAGAGTTTGAAGGAGCGCGGATCGCATACCAAATGATTTATCGATAAACTGTTGATAAGCAATACATGGCAATCACGCGAAGCAAACACTGTTACCAATTGGTGCCGTTTTTGATTATATAACACCGCAACGCTATGTTCGCGGCGTACCGCGCCACAACTATAGCATTTGTAACAGGTTGTGATGTTTTAATGTTGAATGGCCAAAACGATGGTCCTGCTGACAACTTCTTATCCTTGCTATATTTGCGATGCGATTCCCGCAAATATGTCATAGTGGGACTAATACGAACCAGACATCGGACAGTAATCTTGATTTTTATACAACCCCTTAATATACAGCTCATTAAAGAATATGGAATTGATTGCCATTTACGTCACCAAAAGGTAACCATAATTGAATGGCCGTGGATTTTACAGGAAATAATGGTGTTTTCCCGGATTTTTTTCTTGAAACTAATCATTCACCGGATAAACTGATACTAAAATGGTATGGGATTAAGAAAATGCGCTTCAATCAGGAAACAGACTACGCCCTGCGCATGGTGCTCGCGTTTTCACGGCTCGACGCGGGAAGCTTTCTCACCGCGCTGGAAATATCGGATAAAAACCATATCCCCTATCGGTTCCTTCTGCGTGTGGCGAAGAAGCTGAAAAAAGCGGGGATAGTCGTTTCCAGACAGGGCCCTGACGGGGGCTTCAGGCTCGCCAAACCGGCCGGGGACATCAGTTATCTTGACGTGATCGAGGCGGTGGAAGGCGAAATCAACATCAACCGCTGCCTCAGGGATTCCTCGCTGTGCAACGCCGGTAACGCGCCGGAATGCGCCGTGCACCAGTCCCTCCGCGACATACAGGACGCGTTCCGGCGCGAATTGCGCCGAAAGCATTTCGGCGGCCAAGGCGCGCGTCCCGACGAGTGACGCCGCGACCGCACCCGTTCATGGAGCCGACAGAAGCATCGCCAAGGAGACGATACATGATCATGGAACCGTGCCACCGCCGAAATTGCGCCTCGGCCGACGTGGAACTGCAGAACTTCATTTCGGCGCTGGAGGTGGAGACTTCCCACCACCGGGCGGGCGACGACCCGGTGCGCTGCGGATTCGGCCTGCAGGGCGTGTGTTGCCGCCTCTGCGCCAACGGCCCCTGCCGCATCACGCCCAAAACTCCCAAGGGCATTTGCGGCGCGACGGCGGACGCGATGGTCGCCCGCAACCTGCTGCGGGCGGTGGCGGCCGGTTCGGGCTGCTATATCCACATCATCGAGAACACCGCCCGCAACCTCAAGGCGATGGGCGAGGCCAAAACGCCGCTGAAGGGCCTTGCCGCCCTTGACCGCGTTGCGGCGCTCTTCGGCGTCGGCGGCGCCGACGTCCACGCCAAGGCGGTCAACATCGCCGACGCCGTCCTCGCCGACCTCTATCTTCCGCGTCGCGAAAAGATGCGCCTCGTCGAGAAGGTCGCCTACGCGCCGCGCTTCGCCAAATGGAGGGAACTCGGCATCCTTCCCGGCGGCGCCAAGTCCGAGGTGTTCGACGGAGTCGTCAAATCCTCCACCAACCTCAACAGCGACCCGGTGGACATGCTGTTCCATTGCCTGGCACTGGGCATATCCACCGGCCTTTACGGTCTGACCATGGTCAACCTGCTCAACGACATCATGCTCGGCGAGCCGAAGATCCGTCCCGCCGCCGTCGGCTTCAAGACGATCGATCCCCGCTACATCAACATCATGATCACCGGGCACCAGCACTCCTCGTTCACCGACCTCCAGGAACGGCTGATTCTCGACGACGCGGCGGCGCGCGCCCGCGAGGTCGGCGCCGCGGGCTTCCGCCTGGTCGGCTGCACCTGCGTCGGCCAGGACCTGCAACTGCGGGGGGAGCATTACCGGGAGGTCTTCACCGGCCACGCCGGCAACAACTTCACCAGCGAGGCGGCGCTCGCCACCGGCGCCGTAGACCTGGTGGTGTCGGAATTCAACTGCACCCTTCCCGGCATCGAGCCGATCGCCGACCGGCTCAAGATCAGGATGATCTGCGTAGACGACGTGGCCAAAAAGGCCAATGCGCTATACGCGCCCTACAGCTACGACAACCGCGAGGCGGTGAGCGAAATGATCATTTCCGAGGGCGTTTCCGCCTACCGCGAACGGCGCGGCGGCGTGGCGGTGAACGTCCCCGCCGGCCACGGCAACGACGACACCGTCACCGGCGTCAGCGAGGTGTCGCTGAAGGAGTTCCTCGGCGGCGACTGGAAGCCTCTCGTCGACCTCATCGCCTCCGGCGCGATCAAGGGCGTGGTCGGCGTGGTCGGCTGCTCGAGCATGGTCTCGGGCGGGCACGACGTCCTGACCGTCGACCTGGTCAAGGAGCTGATCCGGCGCGACATCATCGTCCTTTCCGCCGGCTGCTCCAGCGGCGGCCTGGAGAACGTCGGACTGATGCGCCCGGCGGCGGCGGGGCTGGCGGGACCGTCGCTGCGCGCGGTATGCGAAAAGCTGGGCATTCCCCCGGTCCTCAACTTCGGCCCCTGCCTCGCCATCGGCAGGCTCGAGCTGGTGGCGACCGAAATCGCCGCGTACCTCGAGATCGACCTGCCCCAACTGCCGCTGGCCCTTTCGGCGCCGCAGTGGCTGGAGGAACAGGCGCTCGCCGACGGCTGCTTCGGGATCGCGCTCGGCCTGCCGCTGCACCTCGGAAAGCCGCCCTTCATCACCGGGAGCAAGGTCGTGGCCGACCTGCTCACCAACCGGCTCCAGGGCATCACCGGCGGCAGGGTCATTCTCGACGAAAACGCCGAAAGCGCCGCCGGAATCCTCGAAGGGATCATCCTGGAAAAGCGCGCCGCCCTCGGCCTGCCGTGAACCCGGAATCCGCCCCGGCGGGCTTCGCCGCCGGCGCGTCCGGGCGTAAAGACCGCGATTTTGGGGCGTTACCGCCGGCCGCGGCTTTTTCATGGGAGAATTCAAGCATGAAACGCATATTCATAGATAGGGAGAAATGCCAGGGTTGCCTCGGCTGCGCCGTCGCCTGCATGGCGGAGCACAACCCGGCGGGAAAGTCGGTGTACGATCTCGATCTGGGAAGCCGGGAGAACAGCGTCCACAACAACGTCCTGCTCGACGCGGCGAAGAACCCGACGCCGGTGCTGTGCCGGCACTGCGACGACCCCGACTGCGTTCGCGCCTGCATGAGCGGGGCGATGGGCAAGGATCCGGCCAGCGGCAGGGTCGGACACGACCGGGACCGCTGCGCGTCCTGCTACATGTGCGTCATGTCCTGTCCCCACGGCGTGCTGAAGGTGGACCTCGCCACCCGGCGGATAATACAGAAATGCGATTACTGCGGCGACCGCGACTCCCCCCGCTGCGCGGACGAGTGTCCGTCCGGCGCGCTCGAATACAAGGAGGTCGAGGCATGAAATACGTCGTCATCGGCGCCAGCGCCGCCGGGATCAACGCCGCCGGCCTGCTTCGCCGATTCGATCCCGAGGGGGAGATCACCGTCGTCGCCCGCGACGACAAGGTCTATTCGCGTTGCATGCTGCACTTGAAGCTGGCGGGCGAGCGGGACGCCGCCGGCCTCTCCTTCGTCGACGCCGATTTCTTCGCCGCGAACCGCGTCGTTTTCCGCGGCGGCGAAAACGTGACCGGCATCCTGGCGGGCGACAAGGCGGTTCGGCTCGAGTCGGGCGAAAGTATCCCCTACGACCGGCTGCTGATCGCTTCCGGCGCGTCCTCCTTCATTCCCCCGGTTCCGGGGCTGCGCGAGGCGAAAAACGTGGTGTCGCTGCGCAACATGGAGGATGTCGAAAAACTGGAAGCGTGGGGGCGGCCCGGCTCGCGCGCGGTCATAATCGGCGCCGGACTGGTCGGCATGGACGCGGCGGCGGGCCTGATTGAAAAAGGCGTCAAGGCGACGCTGGTGGAAATGCTGGACCGGATCCTCGCCATCCAACTCGACGACTACGCCGCCTCCCGTTACGCCGGCCTGCTCCGCGACCACGGCGCCGAAGTCATCGTCGGCGCGAAGGTGGGCGCGGGACGGGTCGGTCCGGACGGCGCGCTCGCGTCGCTGGAGTTGGCCGACGGGCGGGCGCTGCCCTGCGATTTCTGCGTCGTCGCGGCGGGCGTGGCGCCGAATATCGGGTTCATCGGCGACGAACGCATCCAGCTTACCCGGAACAAGCGCGCGCTGGCGGTGGACAGGACCTGCCGCACCTCCCGCCCCGACGTCTTCGCCGCCGGCGACGTCACTTTCCTCGCGCCGATCTGGCCGGAGGCGGTCCGCCAGGCCGAGGTCGCCGCCGCCAACATGTGCGGCCGCGAGGCGAGCCTTCCCGACCAGGACTGGGCCTGGACCAATTCGATGAACTTCTTCGGACTGCCCACCATATCCTACGGCCAGACCAGCGTCGCCGATCCGTCCTTCGCCCTGGAAACGTATATCGACGGCGACGTGTACAAGAAGGTGATCCACAAGGACGGCGTCATCCACGGCGCCATTTTCCAGGGCGACATCGACAACTGCGGCGTCTACCTCCGCCTGGTCCGCGACCGGATCCCGTTCGCCGGCGCCGGGAAGCATCCGCTGAAGCTGAACTACGCCGACTTCTTCCGGCAGGCCGCCAACGGCGAGTTCGTGTGAGCCGAAACAACGACTTGCGCTTCATGGTCCGGGGCGTCGCGTCCCGGCGATCGATTCGCCGCCCTCCTCGCCGACGGGGAACGCCAGCTCCGCGTCTTCGACGACCAGGCGTTTTTCCTGAAGCGCACGGTCGCGGAGCCGGGTCATGAACTCCCCGGCGGCGGCCGCGAACAACCCATCCTCGTATTCCCCGCGCAGGCGTTCGCGCACCTCCTCGAACGGCGGCGCGCGGCGCTCCTTCCTGTCCCGCACGATCAGGATGTGATAGCCGAGGGCGGATTTGATCGGCCCCGACATCGCGCCCGCCGGCAGCGAAAACGCCGCCTCGTCCAATTCGCGCATCAATTCGCCGTGGCCGATCCAACGTGACCCGGAGCCGCCCGAGGAATACGCGGTCGCAACCGCGCGGAAGTCCTCGCCGAAACGCAGGCGGCCGTGCGCCTCGGCGATACGCCGCTCCGCCTCGGCCCACTCGGCGGGACCGGCGGCGTCGCCCGCGTCGGGCCCGGGCTCGGGGGCGATGAATATCTGCGCCACCAGCGCCTGATCCGGTTCGATGTAGCGCGCCTGCCGCTCGGCGTAGAACCTGCGCAGCAAATCGTCGTCCGGGGCGATAGTCGCGCGCATGATCTTGCGCAGGGCCAATTCGGACCATACCGATCGTCTGCGGTACTCGGCAAGTCCCATTCCCGACGCCGCCCGCGTGAGATCGTCCTCTCTATGGACGCCGGGAAATATTTTCCCCAGCCCAGCGAGATGTTCGCGCAGGCGCTGGTCGACCTCCGCGTCGGCGATCTCGAGGCCGAGCCGCGACAGTTCCGCCTCGAGGAGCGCATTGCCGACCATCCAGTCGAACGTCTCCCGCGCGCGTTCGGTCCACAATTCCCTGAGCAGCTCGCGGTCGGTTATCTTCCGCCCCTCGACGACGGCGAGAATTTTCGCTTCGGGCGCGCGGGCGGACCCGCCGGCGGCAAGCGCTTCCCGGTCCGGATCGCCGGCCGGCGCGGACGCCGCCGTGAGCGCTCCGCCCGCCGCAACCGGCGTGGTTGCGGCAAAGGGCGCCGGAACGCTTGCGGTCCGGGGCGCGGACGATCCGTCGAAAACCGCCGTCGCGTCCGGCGAAACCGGACGGGATTCAATGCGGGAAGGAACCGTGGAAGCCCGTTCCCCGGCATCGTCGCGGACAAAGGACGGCGCGCCGACGGCCGGGATGGCCACCTTGACGCGGGCGTTAGGCGGGGGAAGCGGCCGCGATTGCGCCGTCGGCGCGTAGAATTCCCTACCTATCCCGTTTTCGTCCTTCTCGGCCGCGGCGGCATCGATTGCGGCGAGGCAGCTTAGGCAACAGGCGAACAACAACCTCACCGCCGGTCCGAACCGCGCCAAGCCGATCCCGTTCCGCGCCATGGCTACCTCTTGTCAATAAACGAGTTCCAAAAGGCCTCGCCGGCCTTGATGAAGGACTGCATTCCTTTCTCCGCCGCGTCGCGAAACTCGCCGGCGGCGTCCTTGAGGACGCTGTCCGGACGGTCGGCATCGTCGTCGCGGGGGACGGCGAACTCGCCCCAGAAGGCGAGACCGGGATCGGCCATGTCTTCCGCGTTCCCGGGCATGTTCTCCGGCTCCACCGGCTCGCCGTCGAGAATCGCGCGGTAGCGGTCCTTCGACGCCCAATCCGACAGATCCAGGCGGCGGACCAGGGTTAAGTTGTTCCTCCTGTCCATCGCCATCGCGAAACGCCGCCAGCGGCCGGCTTGCCAGTCGCCGCCCCAGGCGGCGGCTTCGAGCCCCTGGATCCGCAGCCGCTCCGGTTCTGTGACGCCGCCCCAGGCGCGGCTTTTGACCCCGGCCAGGCGTTCCAACAGGGAAAGGACGGGGCGCGGATCGCGGATCGCCAACGCCGCCGCGCGGTCGGCGGAAAATGCTGCGGCGCGTCGCCAGTTTTCGAACGCCCAGGAAAGCATGACGGCGGGCGCGCCGGCGATTCCGGAAAAATCGCGCATCCGGCGGAGAAAATCGCATACCGCCAGATAGCGCGCGTGTCCGAGGCGGAAGCTGCCCGCCGCCATCGCGAGGAGCGCGCCCATCTCGTCCTCGGGAACGGCTTCGAGCATGATCGAGGAGACGATCAGGCGCGGGTCCCGGTCGTCGCCGCGCACCGTCCACGGCTGCGGGTCGAGATAGCCGATATGGAGCGGAGCGTCCGCCAGGCCGAAAACGGCCAGCGTCTCCCGCCACATCTCCGCCAGCCGGGGATAGACGCCGGCGGAGACCCGCGCCATCGAGGCGATTTCCACCTGCCGCTCCGCCTTGCCGCCGATATGCGCGGCGGCGGCGTCGAGCAGCCATTGAAATTTCGGTATGCGTTCCAACCGCTCCGCGCACTCCCTTTCGCCGGGATGGCGGTACAATTCAACGTCGACCCGCCGCATTCCGGTTCCCGCCATGAATTTCCCCTTTCACAAATCGCAGAACAGATCGTCCCAATCCCCGCGCAACCGGTCCAGCGCCTGGACGTCGGTCATGTCGAACCGCATCGGGGTCAACACCGCGTAACCGCGGTTGATCGCGGCGGCGTCGCAGCATTCCCCGAGCGGCGTGTCCAGCCATTCGCCGCCCAACTGGAAAGCGCCGCCGCTTCCGCCGGAAACGAAATACTCGTTGAAACCGCCGGTCCCGTGGCGCACGAGCGCAAAACCGCGGATCGCCTCCGGAGGCAGCGCCGGAACGTTGAGGTTGAGGAGCACCGGCTGAAACGCGTCCCCGGCGGCGAGAATCCGCTCCGCCACCAGGCGCGCGTAATGCTTCGCCCCCGACCAGTCGGGGCGCTCGACGCAATCGACGGACGCGGCCAGGGCGGGAATGCCCCACAACAACCCTTCCATCGCCGCGCCGACCGTCCCGGAGCAGCGCACGTTCCGGCCGAGGTTCGGACCGTGGTTGATGCCGCTGGCGACAAGCCTCGGCCGGTCGGGAACCAGGAACTGCAGGCCGTACTTCATCGCGTCGGTGGGAGTGCCGTCCACCGCTACGCGCTTGAAACCGCCGGGGCCGTCCGGATAGGCGCGGGGCGTGATGTCCCTGCCGATGGTTACGGCCATGCCCGCGCCGGAACGGTTCCCGGAGGGCGCGGAAACATAGATGTCGTCAAGCCCGGAAAGCGCGTCCGCCAGCGCGGCGAGACCGGGCGCGTCAATGCCGTCGTCGTTGGAAAGGAGTATGCTCATCGTGTTCCCCGCGTCAATTTTGTCCGTAGCGAACCCCCAGTTTATGGAATATTCGGGGGAAGTCACCTAAATTCGGCCGACTCGGGAAGCGCGCTGCGGTTTTGGCCGCGGTTCGCAATTATACCTGAAGTTTTGGTTTGAAATGTTCCGGCCGAAGTTTTGCAAAATGGCGATTAAACCGCCAATCGCCGCTTTGCGAAAAGCGAAAACGCTTGTGCCGCAAGGATCGCGATTTGACCAATTGTGCATTCGGCGGTTTGAATGCCCAATTTGCAAAACTCCGGTTCCAGTCTAGACCGGCGCGGCGCGGGACAGTATAATTCCGCATTCCGGCTGAAGTTTCGCGAAGCGGCGCTTACCCCGCCAATCGCCGCTTCGCGCCATCGAAAACGCTTGTGCCGCAAGGATCGTGATTATCGCAAATTGGACAGCGGGCGGTTTGAACGCCCAATTTGCAAAATCCCGATTCCATGTCGTCCGGAGGCGCCGCCATGAACGTATTGAGTACGCGAGACGACGCGCTATGCATGCCCGCCCTGCGGGCGGTGCTGGAAGGAATCGCCCCGGACGGCGGGCTGTTCGTCCCGGCCGATTTTCCGAGCCTGGATCGGGAATGCCTGCTGCGGGACAGCCGGGCTGGCTATCCCGAAACGGCGGCGCGAATCCTCGGCCATTTCTTCGACGTCGAACGCTCCGTCCTGCGCTCGCTGACGGCCGAGGCCTACGCCGGATTCGATTCGCCGGATGTGGTCCCGCTGAAAAAGCTCGACGGCGGGGTCCGCGTCATGGAGCTTTTCCACGGCCCCACCCTCGCGTTCAAGGACCTGGCGCTCCAGATTCTTCCCCGGCTTCTCTGCCTCGGACTGGAAGCCTTCGAGCGCGGGGAGGACGCGCTGGTCTTGACCGCCACCTCCGGCGATACCGGAAAAGCGGCGCTCGAAGGGTTCAGGGACGTTCCCCGCACCTCGGCGCTCGTGTTTTACCCGGTGAGCGGGGTCGCCGAGATGCAGCGCCTGCAGATGGTCACGCAGCGGGGGGGGAACGTCGGGGTGTGCGCGGTACGGGGAAATTTCGACGATGCCCAGACCGGGGTCAAGCGACTGTTCACCGACCGGGATTTCATCGCCGGCGTCAGACGGGCGGGAAAATTCCTCTCATCCGCCAATTCGATAAACATCGGGCGTCTGGTGCCGCAAATCGCCTATTACTGCGACGCCTACGCGAAACTGGTCGCGGACGGGACTATCGCGTACGGCGACGGCGTCAATTTCGTGGTGCCGACCGGCAATTTCGGCAATATTCTCGCCGCGCATTACGCCCGGAGGATGGGGCTTCCCGCGCGCAGGCTGATATGCGCCTCCAACAGCAACAATGTGCTCACCGATTTCTTCAACCGGGGCGAATACGACGCGAGGCGCGAGTTCCGCAAAACCATGTCTCCGTCGATGGATATCCTGGTTTCGAGCAACCTCGAAAGGCTGCTTTACGAAATATGCGACCGGGACGGCGCCGTCGTTCGCGGCTGGATGGCCGCCCTCGCCGAGGAGGGAAGGTACGACATACCCGCCGCCGCGCGCGAAAAACTGGCGGACGAATTCTATGCCGACTTCTGCGACGACGCGGAAACGGGAGAAGCGATTCGCGGCGTCTGGGAGAAATACGGTTATCTGGTCGACCCGCATACCGCGGTCGCGGTGAGGGTGTACGGGAAATACCGCCAACGCAGCGGCGACAAGACGCCGGCGGTGATCGCGTCCACGGCAAGCCCCTACAAGTTCACGGCTGACGTCTGGAGGTCGCTGACCGGCGAAGCCGTGGACGACGCGTTCGAGGCGGCGGGCAGGCTGGCCGATTTCACCGCTACCGCGATTCCGGCGAGCATAGCCGAACTGAAAAACCTGCCGGTTTTGCACGACGCGATCGCCGAAAAGGACAACCTCCGCGACGCGGCGGGCCGCTTCCTCGGGAGATAAGCCGGCGGAACCGGTCGCGGCGGTCAGCGGCCGCCCAATATCTCCCCGGCGAGAGCGCGGTCGCGCAGGCCGGAAAGAATCGATCTGGCCTGATTGACTTCCGAATCGCCCGCGCCGGGTCGGGACAGGACGAGCCGGGCCGCCTCGATTCGCGCCGGATCGGCGTAGCGCTCGATCTCGGGGTAGGCGGCGAACGTCTCCGCATAGGCCCGCAGCGCGTCCTCGACGCGGCCCTGATTGGCGTAGATGCGGGCGGTGTCGAGCACGATTCGCGCCGCGTCCGCCCGCCCGCGCCCGGCGTCGCCGCCGGCGAGCAATTCCCGCGCCTCGTCAAGCCGTTCCAACGCCTCGCCGTACTCTCCGCCCTTCCGGTGCGCCTCGGCGGCGAGGATCAGCATGGCGCGCCGCAACGCCGCGGGCGCCCGCGAGTCGGCGGCGGCCCGCATGGCGAGGCGCAGGGCGGTGCGCCAGCCGTCCGGTTCCTCCCGCAGCCAACTGTCCACCAGTTCGTTGAGAATGCCCTCGGTCCAAGGGCCGGAGAGGTCGCCGTAAGCGGTTTTTTCCAGCAATTCCCTGGCGGCGGCGCGCAGGGAATCGGGATTCGCGTCCGGCGAGACCTCGTCGGGACGGCCAAGCGCGAGGCCGGCCGCCCGTTGCGCCGCGAGAAGCTGCCGGCCGTGAGTCGTCGGGGGCATGCTCGGCGCGTCGGGATCGGCCGCCGCGATGTATTCGGCGTAGGCGCGGGCGTATTCGCCGGCGGCCTCGGCGAGTTGCCCGGCGAAGTAGGCCGTTTCCGCGTCGACCGCGGCGAAATTCGCTATCTTGTCCACTTCGGCCCGCAGCTCCCCGCCCAAAGCCAGGCGCGCGGCCGCCCACCGCCGGGCCGCGTTGATCCTGAGAATCCGCGGCGCTTCCGAATCGTTCGCCAGCCGCAGGTAGGAGGCGGCCGCCTCGCGCCATTCGCCAAGCAATTCCAGCGCTTTCGCCCGCGACCAGTGCGCCCGCATGACCTGGGGGCTGACGCGGCGGGCGTTCCGGATGATCCGGTTGAACGGGGACAGCGCGGCTTCGAGGCGTTGCCGCGCCTCGGCGCGCCAATCCAGGGAGGTTCCGCCGGAACTCCAGCGGTCGGCGAGGCGGAGCAGGAATTCGCCGCTTTCCAGATTCACCACTCCCTGGTCCAGGAGATCGGTTCCCGCATCCACCCCGCCGGCGGCGGCGCGGTAGTTCATGGCGGCAAGCGTGAAATGCCCGAGAACTTGGTCGATCTCCCCGGGATCCGGCCTGTCGCCGGCGAGAACGCGCGCGCCCCGGGCAAGCGCGAGGGCGTGAAAGGCTTCCCCCTCCCGGGAAAGCAGATCGCTTTCCGTCACTCCCGGCGGGCGGCGGTTGCGAAGACGGCGTATGATCCCGAGCGCGGTCTCGAGATCCTCCTCCCCCGCTCCGCTCCATGAAAGCGCGGCCTCCGCCGCCAACGACAACTCGAATCCCGAGTCCGCGTCGCCGACGGGGGAAAACACGTTTCCAAGCGTTCGGGCCAGCCGCTCCGCCGAATCGGCGCGCCATGCCGAAGCGTCGCGGGCCGCCCCCCCGACGCCTCCGCGCCCCAGTTCCGCGTCGGTGGAGAGGGAAACCGGTCCGCCCGCCCTGCCCAGCCGAAGAAGCGTTTCCATCGCGGCGAACTCGGCCGCCAGCAGGGAGGCGAAAGCCAGTTCCCGCCGGAGAATCCGGGCCTGCTCGCGGCTGAACGCCAGCGCCAGGCCAAGATCCCCCATGCCCCGCGCGGCGCGCGCGGCCAGCGCTACCGCCGCCAGCCGCAGCGCCCTGTCGTTCGTCGACGGAAGGGCGGCCCGCAACGAATGGCGCACCGCTTCCTCAAGACGCCCTAGCGCCAGCGCGGCGGATCCGGCCAGATGGAAGGCCGCCCTCGGGGACGAGTCGTCCGTCGCCAGCGGGCGGAGCGTGTCCATCGCCTCCCCCGGCGACCCCAGGTCCAGCAGCGCCGCCGCCATGAGGATTCTCGCCTGGTCGGGGCGCGCCCCCCGCGGCGCGTCCGCGATTGCGTCGCGGAAGACCTGGACCGCCTCGGCGAGAAGCGGCCCCCGCTCGGCGACCTCCAGGTTTTCGGCGAGTTCGCGCAGGGAAACGGCCAATCCCAACCGCGCCTCAAGCCTGTCGTCGGGGACGGGGTTCTCGTCGGTCAATACGGCACGGTACCAGGTCGCCGCGGCCGCGGCGTCGCCGAGGCGTTCGGACGCGACGCCCCGATACAGCGCGGCCCTGGCGCGCAGGTCGTCCCTGGCCGCTTCGGCGGAAAGAAAGGCGTCGGCCTCGGCCAGGGCAGCGCGGACGGAGTCGGGTTCCCTCCGCGCGAGGCGGAGCGCTATCAAATCGAGCTCCAACTCCTTGCGCCGCCTTCCGACGGGAAAGGCCTGCCGGGCGCGGGCGAGCTCGTCGATCGCCTGATCGAGAAGCATCCGCCGCCGGTCCCGATCCTCGGGGGCGCCGGGATAGGGAAGCTCCTCCGCCATCAGGCGAAGCGATTCGGACATGCGGCGGGCGGCCTCGCCCTCCATATTTTCCGGGAGGAAAACGCCCCCGGCCCGACCGTACATCGCCACCGCCCGCTCGTAGTCCCCCGCCTCCTGGTAGGCGCGCCCCGCCCAAAAAGCGCTCTCGACCGAATAGCGGGGTTCGGCCAGCCGGTAACGGTTCTGGAACAGGAGGACGAACTCTCCGGCGACGTCGAGGAACTCGTCGCGCGAAGCGGCGAGACCAAGCCGAGAGCGCTCGCGGTGGAAGCGCGCGGCTTCCCTTCGCGAAAACAGGTCGGCATTCGCCGGACCGGTCACCACCGGGTCCGGCGCGAGGACGGGATCTTCCAGCGCCGCCTCGGCGATCGGCAGGGCGTCCGCGTAAAAGCCGCTGTCGATCAGGCGTCCGGCGATCGCGAGGCGGTTGTCGATCCCGGAAAAATCGCGCTCCCCCGACTCCCCCCGCGCCGGAGCGAAGCGGATGACGGCAGCCAAAAGGGCGAACGCCGAAAGAATTCGAAACATGGCAGAGGGTCCGAGGCAAAAAAAGCGGGGCGGATCGATAAGCCGGCTTCTGTCGCGGATGGCTATTTGTCTGGGACGGACGTCGCCGTCCGCCTCGAGCACGCTACCCGGGGCTTGTGGCGGAACAGGCGGTCCCGCGCCGGGCCGAAGCCCGTCTCGCCCCCTATTTGCGCTTGCACCGGAAGGACAGTCGCCGTGCCGTTTGCGTTGCCGCAAACGCGGTGGGCTCTTACCCCGCCGTTTCACCCTTGCCGCGGCGGACCGCGGCGGTCTGTTCTCTGTTGCCTGCCCCTGGAGTCGCCTCCGGCGGGCGTTACCCGCATTCCTGCCTTGTGGTGGCCGGACTTTCCTCCGGACGCGCGCGGCGTCCGGCAGCCATCTGATCCGCCCCGCAAAAAACCGTTTCATTATTATCGCCGCCCTCCCGGCTTTTTGCAACCCCTCGACGCGGAATGCCGGTTATGGTAGCATTTTCCCGTTCCATGATCTTCCGAACGGCGGTTTTGCGCACGAAAAAGACGGGAATAGATGGATACGAAGCAAGCGACGATCCTCGTCGGCCGCGGCGGCCGCGACGCCAGGGCGAGCGCCCGCTTTCTCGCCCTTGCGGAAAGGCTTTCCTCGCGGCTCGGCGCTCCCGTGACCCCGGCGTTTCTCGCAAGCGAACCGGGCGTCGAAAATACGCTGCGCGATCTTTTCCAACAAGGCGCGCGGTCGTTTCTCCTCATGCCGTTTTTCCTTTACGAAGGGGTCCAGGTCCGCGTCGGCCTTGCCGGGCGGGTCGCCGCCGCCCTCGAATCTCTGCCCGGGGCGACGGCGGAAACGCTCCCGACCCTTCAGGACGAACCCGCCGTCGAGGATGTCCTGTTCGATCGCCTCCTGGACCGGCTTCCCGCCGCGCCGCCGCCGCTTTCCGGACAGGAGATCGAAAAGCGCAGCTACGAAATCATCGCTTCCGCCCTCGGCGAACTCCCGCCCGAAGGCCCGGACCGGGACCGCGAAAGGGTGGTCCGCCGCGTCGTGCACGCCGCCGGCGATCTCGGCTTCGCCCGCAGCCTTCTCTTCCGTGACGGGGCGGTGCGGGCCGGCGTCGAGGCGCTCCGATGCGGGAAAAACCTGTTCGCCGACGTCGGGATGCTCGCGTCCGGCATCACCCGCGTGGACGCGGCCAGGATCGCGACCGGCATCGCCGATCCGGACGTCGCCGCGGCGGCGAAACGGGAAAACGCCACCCGCGCCGCCGCCGCCGTCGAAAAATACGCCGACTTTTGGGCCGGGGGCATCCTCGCCGTCGGCAACGCCCCGACCGCCCTGTGGCGGCTCCTCGACCTGTGCCGGCGCGGAGCGACGCCCCCCTCCCTAACCGTCGGCCTGCCGGTCGGGTTCGTGGGCGCCGCCGAGGCGAAGGCGGCCCTCTGGGAAAGCGGCCTGCCGGCGATAACCAACCGGGGCCGGCGGGGCGGCTCGCCCGCCGCCGCCGCGGCGGTGAACGCCATAGCCATTCTCGCCGGGGAGAGCGCCGGCGCATGAACGGACATCCCGCCCCCAAAGGTTGCGGCCCGACCACCGGCGCCTGCGCCGCCGCCGCCGCTCTCGCGGCGGCAAAGGTCTGGCTCGGCGAAAGCCAGCCCGAACGGGTCGAAATCGTCCTTCCGGGAGGGCGGATCCTCGACGTCGTGATCGATTCCGCCGTGCGCCGCGAAGACGGCGCGGAAGCGACCGTGATCAAGCCGGACAACGACGACGACGACGCCACCCGGGGTCTCGCGATCCGGGTGCGCATTTCCCGCCGCGAAGGCGGCGGCATCGTTTTCGCCGCCGGCGAGGGGGTGGGAACGGTCACCCGCCCCGGCCTTTCGCTTCCCCCGGGCGAACCCGCCGTCAACCCGACGCCCCGGGCGATGATCGCGGACGCGCTTTCGGGCCTCGACGGCGGCTGGCGGGTGGAGATCTCGGTTCCGCGCGGAATGGAAACGGCGGAAAAAACCTACAACCCCCGCCTCGGCATCGTCGGCGGGATTTCGATCATCGGCAGGTCGGGACTGGTGCGGCCGTATTGCGGGGCGGCGCGCCGCTCCGCTTTCCTGTGTTCGTTCCGGGTGGCCAGGGAATCCGGACACGGCATGATGGTCATGGTCCCCGGCAACATCGGCAGGCGGGCGGTGGAAAAAAGATTCAGGTTCGCGCCGGAACAATTGCTCGAAACCGGCAACGCCTGGGACGACGCCTT
>JAISXA010000148.1 GCA_031270685.1 Planctomycetota bacterium | reverse complement strand
CTGAAAAGGTGGACTTTTGGAGAAAATCGGGCCAACCGCCGCCCGATTTCCTCCAAAGATGTTACTGCTTACGGACCAATGGGTTGATTTTTCGTCAGGTCGGGCGATAGCGCCGACCTGGCAATAATTCCCGACGCAAAATGTAAACCCAAGACACTTTGGAGAGAATCAAACGGCGGTTTGTTTGATTTTCTCCAAAAGTCCACAAAAGGGGAACCTTGCGAATGCCGACGTCCATCCGCGCTGGAAGCGGCCTCTGTTGCCGAAGGGGAATTCACTTCCCCGGAGGCGGAAGCTGGATAACCCGGGGGCGCTCCCCGCAACGTCCACATCGGGGATGCGGACGTTGCGGAGCGTTGGCGCGGCGGATTTTCTTCCTTCTTGTCATGCTTGTCGTGGCGGCGGCATTCCCCGCTTCTACGGCCGGGGCCGGGGAGGCGGCGTTTCCCGATTTAACCCAGGCCGACATTCTTCCCGGCTTCGGGCAATACCTGGAAAAGCATCCCCTTCTCCTTGAAGGAGGCGGCGTCATGGAGGCCGAGGCCGACGGCGAGTGGCTGGCCCTGGGCGTCGGGAGGGCTGTCCGCCGCCGGAAGGACCAGACCGACTACGAACTCTGGAAAGCCGCGAATGCCCACGCCCTGGCCGCCTTGGCCGGGGTACTGGAGGGAACGCGCTATTCCGGGACGGACGCGGTCGCCGGCTTGGCGGAAAACGGGCGGAGTTCCGTCGGGACGATCAGCGTCGCCCGGCGGGAGACGGAGGGCGTCATTTCCGGATCGCGGGAGGCGGGCCGCTGGCGGAGCCGGGACGGGGAAGGCTGTTTCATCCTCCGCGCCGTCCTCAGCCCCGGCCATCCCCTGCGGAACGCGCGGCGGGAATTCGCGGCCCGGGAGGTGGAGTTGGACCCGGCCTGGCGGGAAGAGTTCCTTTCCCGTCCCTTCCTCCGGAACGGCGGCGTCGATCTGCTGGAGAAGGGGCGCGGCCTTTTCATTCTGGCGGCGGGCGCGGCCCCGGTCAAGGGCGCTTCCCCGGCCGCCAGGATAACCGCCGTCCGGGTGGCGGAAGTGAAGGCGCGGGCGGAACTCCTGTCCTTTTGTCAGGGGATGCGGGTGAGCGCGGAACAGGAAGCGGTATCCATCCACGCGGCCGGTTCCGGCGGCGGCGCTTCCGGGGAGATGCTGGCCGAAAAGCTCTCCTCCCGCACCGACGCGCAGCTTCGGGGCCTGGCCGGGCGGATGCGGAGCGTGGGCGGCTGGCTGTCGGCAGACGGGCGCCTCGCGGTCAGGGCCTATGTCGCGGATGTCGATGATTTGTGAGAAGCCCTCGGTACATCGCCGGGGATGATGGGGGAGCTGTGCGCATGTGGGCGATTTTCGCCAAAATTGATCGGAGCGGGAGATGAAAAAACTGTTCATGGCGGCGTTTCTGCTCTGTGCGCCGTGGGTTCACGGCGGCGCGGTTGCGGGCGAGGCGGACGAGTATTACGTCGTCGAGACCGAGGGGATGGGAAAGAACCGCTCCGAGGCGATAGACCAGGCCTGGATCGAGGCGATCCGGAGTTCGGTCGGCATGATGACCGACATCAGGACCGAGGTGAGCCAGGACGAGGTGTCCGAAACCATCATCGCCCATAGCCGGGGGCTGATCGAGAAATACGAAATCCTGATGGCTGACGACAGCCGGGCCGGGGACGGCGTGTACCGGATCAGGCTGAAAGCCTGGGTGCGGAAAGACATTCTGCGGGACGGCCTGGAATACGTCGCCAGCCGGGGACAGGTCATGGCTTTCTCCATCGAAGACCTGAAGAAGGACGAATTGGATCCGGGGAAGGCGGAATCCCTCGACGCCATGGAGTCAAGCCAGGCGGCGCAGGGCCGGGAGGCGGCGAAACTGATCGTTCAATTGCTGAACAAGTACAGGCAGGCGGATTTCGTGAACCTGGCCATCGCCGGCAAGCCGGCGCAGGTCGAGGGAGCGAAAGACATGCTTCGGATCGAACTGGCCGTATCCTTCAACGAGGACCTCTATTATAAGGGCTTTCTGCCGGAGGCGAAGAAGCTGTTTGCGCAGATCGCCAAAACAGCCAGGAAGGGCTACTACCGGAACCAGGAAGCGGTGGAGAACATCCGCAAGCTTCAGAATTCGAATGTCGAGACCACTGCCAGCATTTACGGCGAATATGCCGAGGACGGCTTCGATCTCGTCCTGCCGGACGCGAAAAACACCTTTTCCTACAACGGGTACGCGCTGTCCGGGGAGACGTTGGACAATCTGGCCGCGATGGGGCGCGAGATCGATTCCCGTTTTGCCCGCCTGGCCTTCCGGATACAGTTCCTGAACGGCGACGGGGATGAGGTGTACCAGTTCGAGGAGTCGATATCCCTGACCGCTTTCCGGACCAACCGTTTTCAGCGAGGGAAACGCGTCTTTTATCCCAGCCTTTTGATCGACGGCGGAAAGGAATGCCTGAAGGAGACCGTCGGCTTCGAATTCCTGATGCCGGAGGAACTGCTGGGCGAAGTCAAATCCATGAAATTGGAGATCGTGGAGGATGCGGGCAATGTCCCGGTGGTCGATCTGCCCGGGAATGTGTCGGAGGTTGTCGATCTAATTGGGAATGTGTCGATGGGGTTTGCATCGATTCCCGCCGGCTCTTTCAGCATGGGATCGCCGGCGTCGGAACAAGGGCGCCACAATGACGAGGTTCAACATCAGGTGACGATAACGAAGCCGTTTTATCTTGGGATATACGAGGTGACGCAGGAACAATGGAAAGCGGTGATGGGGAGCGATCCAAGCCATTTCAAAGGCGATAAAAAGCCTGTGGAACAGGTATCCTGGGACGACGCAGCCGAGTTTTGCCGCAAGGCATCGCAGATGACGGGGCAAAAGTTCCGTCTGCCGACCGAGGCGGAATGGGAATACGCCTGCCGGGCGGGGACGGCGACGGCATATAACACCGGCGATACTCTTACAAAGGACAAAGCGAATTTTGGGTCGGGAGAAACGCGCGATGTCGGTTCCTATTCTCCCAATGCCTGGTGGTTGTACGATATGCACGGGAATGTCAGGGAATGGTGTTCGGACTGGTATGGCAACTATCCAACGGGTGCAGTCAGCGATCCCAAAGGGCCGGAAAATGGCATCGGCCGTGTTCTTCGCGGCGGGAGTTGGAACAATAATACGGAGATTTTCCGTTCCGCCTTCCGCTACAGCAGCAATCCCGGCACTCGCAACAGCAGCTACGGATTCCGGGTTGTCCTGGACTGAATTATCCTTTGCGTATGCGCCTGCTTATCGAATCGCTCCGGCGTCTTGCCGGGGAAACGCGCCCGGAGTCGCCGGCGATCGCGAAAAAGTCGGGTCGTGGAAGTCGGTGGACCGGAAATTGTTGTATCAGGCGCATGTGGCGCCGATTGCGGAGATGGACTCGAATAAGGGGAGATGATTCTATGCCAAAAACCATGGAAGGCTTCAAAGTCGGTAATTTCCCGAAGGGATTTGAAAAGATCCTCGAATCGTGGTTCGCGGTCATTCGCGATTATAACGCCAAGGCGGGCGAGGACGCCATTTACTGGTACAACGAGCGCGCCAATGTCGGGGCGTTCGCGGCCGCGATGGCGCGAAATGAAATCCCGGTCATTGAGGAATATGCCTGCGAAAAGGGTCGCGGCAAGGAACGCGGGCCGGGGCGATCCGATATCAGCTTTTATTACCATGGCACATGGTATATCGCGGAAGCGAAAATGCATTGGTCGAACCTGTCTTTCAAAACACGCCCCCTCGACGCGAAGAAGTATATGGAATCGGCGCTGGCTGACGTCAAGAAGACGGCGCAACAGGACAAATATTCGACCCCGTTCGGGCTGGCGTTCATCATTCCCCGCATAAAGACCGCCGACAAAGAACATGTCGACGAATTCCTGCGCAATTACATCAGTCAGCTTGAAAATAGCGGCTACTGCGATTTCTGGGCCTATTGCGCCCCTGCCCAATGCCGGTATCTGACGCCTGTTCCGCCGGATTATTTTTACCCCATGGCGATTGTCCTGGGCAAGAAACTGGGTTGAGCGGGATATCCCGTTCCGTATTGACGAAAGGAGAACCGCGATGCGCA
>JAISXA010000124.1 GCA_031270685.1 Planctomycetota bacterium | reverse complement strand
CGGGCCTGGCGCAAACGCTTTGCGACATGCGTGATATCGCCCGGGGATTTTTCCGCGAACGAAAGCGCCTACGACAGACAAGGAAAATGATTTCTTTATTAAGTTAGCGCTTATGCCCCACACCCCCCTATAGGGTTATTAATAGGGTTGTAAGGGTTATTCTTTTTTTTGTTTTTCAGGGTTGTTGGGTTAAGGGTTACTTCTTTACCTACAACACATTGCAGGTATTGAGGTGGTAACCCGATAGCCCGTGTTCCCGGATCGTTCCCGCCTATTTCCCTTTCACTTCCCGTTTGGTTCCCACTTACTTCCCGATCACTTCCCGCCCACTTCCCGATTGGTTCCCGGTCGCTTCCCGCAAAACCGGCGTCGTCATCATGCTCGTCATCCGATGGGGAATCCCTACCGTAGACGCGCCCATGCTTGGCCCATATCTCCACCAAGCGTTTCCGGCGCCGTGACTTGTACCTGTCGATGAGGTACTTGCCGGCGTGATCCGGCCAATCATGAAGAAGCCAGCCGTCGAGCCAACGATCCATTTGAAGGGTGGCGACAAACGCCTCGATGTCCGCCGGCTCGCCGGCGAGGACACGGATAAAGCGCAAGCTTGCATTCTCGTCCCCACGCCACAAGTCACCATCCTCGGCGTATTCGCGCGCCCCGAGCCAGAGAAACAGCAAATGCCCGAAGACGTGAGCCTCCAGCATCCCCAGCGCCCGGGCAGTGGAACGCAGCTTGATGTGATGCCGCGCTTTCAGCGCCACTTCGTGGACGGATTCCATCATGACACCGCCTTTTCCATCGACATGCCCTCCCCAAATCGGGGCAAAAAACGAAGATTTTTTGTACGCGCTTTCCGTGTTTGTCCGCACATGTCCGCGCCGTTCTTGTCCCGCATGAAAAATTGAAATGGCGGACATCAAAACAGCCGCACGGCTCAAGGGTAAATTCGTTATTTTTGCGTTAACATCGAATTATTCCCGGTTTTTTTCGACTCCGGCATTTCCGATATCCCATGGACGCCTACGTCTCCGCACCGATTTCCCCACACTTCAATCTATCGGATTTATATGCATTCAAATGTAGATAATCTAAAAAATATCTTGCCGAATGCCCACTTTAAGCGCATATATCCGCATAAATTATTTCAACAATCTTATTCCTAAGGCTTTGTATGCAGATAGACTTCGCCGCCGCGCCGGCCCGCCCAGCCGCCATCGAAAAGATGATTCACGGCCCGCCGGGCAGCAGGACGGTGGTGCGCAGGAAGGTGAACCGCCTCCATGACGCCTCGAACGCGGAATTCGAGAAGCTGCTGGCGGTGGCCAGGCAGTTGCCGGCGGTGGCGTTCGACGCACTGTTCGACGCGGACACCATCGAGCTGATGCTCAACCCGGACGGCGAGGTCTGGCACGAGCGGCTTGGCCAGCCGATGACGCATATCTGCGACATGGAGGAATCGAAGGCGGCGGAGTTCATCCGCCAGATCGCGGGTTGCCTCGGTAAGACCGTCACCGAAGCGAATCCGCTGCTGGAAGGCGTGCTGCCGCTGGACGATTCCCGCTTCGCGGGGCAAATCCCGCCGGCGGTGGCGCACCCGGCCTTCGCCATCCGGAAGCGCGCCGTCCGCGTCTTCACCCTGAACGACTATATCCTCTCCGGCGTCATGACGCTGTTGCAGTGCGAACTTATCCGCCAAGCCGTGGAGGACAGGCAAAACATTCTCATCATCGGCGGCACCGGCACGGGGAAAACGACGCTCGGCAACGCCGTCCTTCACGAGATCACGGTGTTCGATCCGGGCGCGCGGCAAATCATCATCGAGGATACGCCGGAACTCAATTCCACCGCCGTCAACAAGGTCAATTACCAGACCTCCCCCGGTTGCACCATGACCGATCTCTTGCGAACCGCCCTCCGGATGCGGCCGGACCGGATCATCGTCGGTGAAGTGCGCGGCCCGGAGGCGTTCGACCTGTTGCAGGCATGGAACACCGGCCACCCCGGCGGCGTGGCGACCTTGCACGCCAACGACTGCGCCTCGGGCCTGCGGCGCCTGAAATCACTGGTGAGCCAGCACCAGTACGCCCCCCGCGACATCGAGCCCGACATCGCCTTGGCGGTGCGGCTCCTCGTCGCCATCGTCAAGGAAAACCACGGGAGGCGGGTGCGGGAGATCGTGGAGGTGGACGGCTACAACCCCGCCCACCCCGAGAACAACGGCTACAAGCTCACGGCGTTGTGAGCGAATACTGCGCGTCCCCAAGGCGGGCGGTGGTTGGGAGGGGCGAACAGTGGCCGCCGCGCGGCGGCTTCGCCCCGTCGGGGGTCGTGGTCCGCCAGCGTCGTGTCCGGCGGATCACGGCCCGTTTCAACGGTTGGCCCGATTTCCTTTCAAACTCGACAGGAGGAAAAGACTATGTCCAGGAAGTATTTCGCGGTGCTGCTGCTGGTGGTTGTCGCGTGCCTGCTGTTGTCTCCGGAAGCTTTTGCCGGACCGGGGGAAGGAGGGAAGCTTCCGTATGAAAGCTGGTTGAACAGCGTGCGCGCCTCGGCGACCGGGCCGGTGGCGTTCGCCTTCGGCATCATCGGCATCGTGGTCGCGGGCGGCATCCTCATTTTCGGCGGCGACCTGAACGGCTTTTTCCGCACCATGCTGGTGGTGGTGCTGGTGATGGCGCTCCTGGTCACCGCCAACACCATCATGACCGACCTGTTCCAGACCAGTGCCGAGATAGCCGGCGGTCCGTGCCGGACAGGCAGCCCCTTCGAACGTCCGGGAC
>JAISXA010000065.1 GCA_031270685.1 Planctomycetota bacterium | reverse complement strand
CCGGTTCAAACGCTATTTCACGTGGTTGAACGTTTCCTCGGCGATCCAGCCCTCCTCGTCGGTGGGAACGACCAGAACCTTGATCCTGGAGCCGGGCATGGAGAGGTCGAAGGCGCCGGCGGGATCGCTGTTCTTGACGCGGTCGAACATGACACCGAAAAGTTCGAGGCCGCCTGCGGTTTTTTCGCGGACGACCGGCGAGTTTTCGCCGATGCCGCCGGTGAAGACGATCGCGTCCGCCTTACCCAGCACCGCCAGGTACTGGCCGATGTAGGACTTCACCCGGCGGCAGAACATGTCGATGGCGAGTTGGGCGCGGGAATCGTCGCCGTCCTTCGCCGCCGCTTCGTCGAGGTTGCGCATGTCGTTGGAGATGCCGCTGATCCCGAGCAGGCCGGATTTCTTGTTGAGCATCTTGTCGACTTCGGAGATCTTCGCGTATTCGGGCTTCGACATGAGGAAGGGGATGATCGCGGGATCAATGTCCCCGGAGCGGGTACCCATGACCAGACCGGCGAGCGGGGTGAAACCCATACTGGTGTCTACCGACTTGCCGTTGCGGACGGCGGCCATGGAGCAACCGTTGCCGAGATGGCAGGTGACGAGGTTGACGCTGTCAACCGGCTTGCCCAGGATTTCGGCGGCGCGGCGGGTGATGTAGGCGTGGCTGGTGCCGTGGAATCCGTACTTGCGGATGCGGTAGCGCTCGTAGATTTCGTAGGGCAGCGCGTAGAGAAACGCCTGCTTGGGAAGGGTCTGGTGGAAAGCGGTGTCGAAGACCGCGACCATCGGAACGCCCGGCAGGGCGTTGCGGCACTCGTGGATGCCGATGAGGTTCGGCGGGTTGTGCAGCGGCGCGAGGTCGCAGCATTCCTCGATGCAGGTGAGCACGTCCTGGTCGATGCGCATGGCGCCGGAATAGCGCTCACCGCCGTGAACGACCCGGTGCCCGACCGCGCCGATTTCCTTGACGTTCTCGATCACGCCCATGTTGAGATCGGTGAGGCAGGAGAGGATGAGTCCGATACCGACTTTGTGGTTGGGGATGGGCTTGGAAATTCCGAACTTTTCGCCGCCCCGGCGGTGGGTGAGGAAGCTGCCGTCCCCGCCGACCTTTTCCGCCAGACCTTTGGCGAGAACCTTCTTGTCCGGCATGTCGTAGAGTTGGTACTTGATCGATGACGATCCGCAATTGATGACGAGTACAATCATAGTGTCGGCTTCTCCTGCCCAAAAAACGCGTCCGCCGCGAATTTCCGCTTCGCGCGCGGCACGATACGTGGATTTTGAAGGGAATCAATCGAACCGCCGATTGATTCCCTTCAAAGTTTCAGGGCATTCATATCAGCGCCGCTTTTTTGCAACCGCGCCGGTTTGTTTCGAGTTGACGAAAAACAATCCGTCGGGACGAAAGCGGTTGAATCTTTAAAGGAAATCGGGCGGCGGTTGGCCCGATTCCCTTTAGGAATCGATTATACCAGATGCGCCGGAAAGCCGCAACCGAAATCGGCGGATGGCGCTAGCGTTTAACCAGTTCCACCGCCTGCGCCACCAGTTTCTCGATCTCGTCGAACTTTCCTTCGGCGATCAGCGTGTCCTTCACCATCCAGCTGCCGCCGCAGGCGATGATCCTGTCGAACGCGAGGTATTCGAGAACGTTTTTCTCGGAGATGCCTCCGGTGGGGATGAAGCGCATCATGGGGAAGGGGGCGGCCAGCGCCTTGATGGTTTTCAGGCCGCCGTAGGCCGCGGCCGGGAAGAATTTGGCGACCTCGAGGCCGTATTCCAGCAGCCACATCAGTTCCGACGGCGTGCATACGCCGGGATAGACGGGGAGCTTGTTTTCGACGCAATGCGCGACGACCTCGCGGCTGAAACCGGCGCTGACGATGAACTGCGCGCCAGCGTCCGAGGCGCGCTTCGCCTGCTCGACGGCGACCACGGTCCCGGCGCCCACCAACAGGTTCGGGAATTCCTTCGCCACCCGGCGGATCGACTCCTCGGCGGCTTCGGTGCGGAAGGTTATTTCCGCGACCGGCAGCCCACCCTTGGACAGCGCTTCGGCGAGGGGGATCGCGTCCCTCACCCTGTCCAGCTTGATCACCGGAACCATGCGCAATCGCGAGATCCTCGCTTCCATGTCGCTCATTTCAGATCCTCCTGGGAAAGGTGTTTCCTGTATTTTATACGCCCGAATTCGACCGTCCATATGATCCCTGGATTGTGGACCGCCCCGGCGGAATCGTCGCTGAATCACAGGCCAAGCCAGGCGAGCGCGTTGGCGTCGAGGATAGCGGGCTTTTTGGGGACGGTCGAGAAATCGGCCATCCGCAAAATCTCTTCAATCGCGCTTTCGCGAGGCTTCCCGAGCCAGCCGAGGCTCCACGCCAGCCAACCGAGCAGCCGCGCGGGGGAATCGCCGCGAGCGCGTATCCGGCAGATGCGGCTGTCGCCGTGCCTTTTGGCAAGCCGCCTCCCGTCCGGGCCGACGACCAGCGGGACATGGAAGAATCGGGGCGGCCTTAGTTCAAGCGCACGATAGACGGCAAGTTGCCGTTCGGTGCTGGGGGCAAGGTCGTCGCCGCGCACCACCTCGGTGATGCCGGTCGCGGCGTCGTCCACCACCGTCGCCAATTGGTAGGAAACCCGGTCGCCGCGTGCGACGGCGAAATCCCCCGACCACTCTGCGAGCCCTCCGCCGCGCCTTCCCATGAACCCGTCCTCGAAGACGGTGTCCTCGTCGCCGAGCAGGAAGCGGATGACCGGTTCGCGTCCGCCGGCGGCGGCCCTGGCGGAATCGAGGTCATTGAAACGCGTCCGGCAGGTGCCGGGATACGCCCGTTCGCCAAGATCCTCGAAGGCGTTGGGCGCGGATTGAATCCGCTCGACGTCTTTGCGCGAACAGGCGCAGGCGTAGGTCCGCCCTTTCGCGTCGAGGACGGCGAGCGCGCCGGCGTAGAGGGGAAGGTTTCTCGACTGCACATGCCGGTCGCCGGAGGCGGTGTTTCCGCGCATCCGGGGCGTAAACGATTCGGTCGGACCCGCATCCCAGTCAAGGCCCAGCCAGGCAAGGTCGCGATATGCCTCATCGGCCTTCCCCGGTTTCACCTTCGGATGTTCGAGATCATCGAGGCGCAGAATCAGTCCGCCCCCCGCGAGTCTCGCGCGGAGCCAGGCGACGAGAAAGGTGCGCGCGTTGCCGACGTGGAGCGCGCCGGTCGGGGCCGGAGCCAGCCTGCCCACGTATTCCTGATTGGAGTTCACGTTGAATTCCTGTTCAGCGCCTTTGGCGTCGCGGC
>JAISXA010000279.1 GCA_031270685.1 Planctomycetota bacterium | reverse complement strand
CATGCAGGCGTACCAGGACGAGTGCAAGGCGTTCGTGGAATGCGTCCAAAGGGGGACGCAGCCGCCGTGCGGCGGCCGCGACGGACGGATCAGCGTGGTGATGGGCTACGCCGCCGTCAAGTCGGCGAAGGAAAACCGGCCGGTCAGGATTTCGGAAATCGCATGAGGCTCCGGATCGAAGGAAAGGAATGGCGATGAAGCTGGGAATCAACGGCTCAACTCTTGAAAACTGCGGTGTGTCGGAATTTCTGGATATCGCTGCTCAAGCCGGGTATGGTGGCGTCGAACTGCGCATGCCGAAAATCGACGAATACCTCAAAAGCAAAACATTCGACGATCTCCGGGCTGAATTGGCTAAAACCGGAATGCGTGTTATTTCCCTCAACTCTATCGAGTACTCCACCATGCAGACCGAGGCGGAGCATCAGGCAACTTTGGCGGAAGTTGATAAATTCGCCCGCTATGCGGCAGAATTGTCCTGTCCGTGGTTGATCGGGTGTCCGGGCGAGTGCCCGGACTCGACGCCGTGGGACGAGATTGTGACAAAATCCGGAGCTCAGCTCGCCCGCCTTGCCGATACGGCCTGGAAATACCGCGTCAACATGGCGTTTGAATTTGTCGGCTTTCCCGGCCGTTCCGCCAAGACGCCTTCGCAGGCGTGGGCGATAGTCAAGGAGGCCAACCGCGGCAATCTCGGCATCACGGTCGACGTCGCGAATTTCCACTCCGGGCGCGGTCTGCTTTCCGAGCTGTCGGCGCTGCCGGCGGGCGCGGTCGCGGTTTACCACATCAACGACCTCAGGAACATGCCGCCGGAAAAGGCCGGCGCCTATGACCGGGTCATGCCCGGGGACGGCATCTCCCCGGTGGCCGAAATCAGCCGCGAGTTGAAACGGATCGGCTACAACGGCTACGCCTGCGTGGAGATATTCAACCACGACTACAACCGGCGCGACCCGCTCGGGGTGGCCGGGGAGGCGTTCGAGAAATCCGCCCGCTTCGTGCGCTGACGCCGGTTCATGCCTCCGCGCCCCGCCGTCGGCGGGCGCGTTTTAATAGTTGCGGTACGTGTGTGGTTCTTTTCGTAAGCAAGGAAAACAGGAGGAATCGCATGACCAGGAAGGGATTCGCCGGAGCGCTGCTCCTCGCCGGTTGCGCCGTCTTGGCGTCCACGGCGGTTTTCGCCGGACAAAAGGCGGTCAAGGACATCCGGGTGGGGGTGTCGGTCGGCCACACCCAGGAGGAGCGCTGGCAGCGGGAAATCGACATGTTCCAGCAGTTCGCCGACGAGCACGGCTTCAGGCTCATGGTGCAGTCGGCCGAAAACAACGCGGACAACCAGATCAAGCAGTGCGAAAATCTTTTCAACCAGGGCATCGACGTGCTCATTCTCCAGTCGCTTGACGCGAGCGCCGTCGCGCCCATCATCGACATGGCGAAGGAGGAGGGGATTCCGGTCATAGCCTACGACCGCTTCGCCATGAACTGCGACCTCGACTACTACATCACCTTCGATTCCTTCAAGGTCGGCGCGGTCCAGGCCAGGTTCGTCACCGACGTCGCCCCCAAGGGCAACTACATCTGGCTCAAGGGCGGCCCCGAGGACAACAACGCCCACCTGGTGGCGCAGGGGCAGGAAAGCATTCTCAAGCCCTACGTGGATCGCGGCGACATCAAGATCGTCCTCGAACAGTGGTGCAAGGGCTGGGATCCGAACGAGGCGCTGCGCCACACCGAAAACGGCCTCACCCTCGCGGGCAACGACATCCAGGCGGTCGTCGCCTCCAACGACGGCACCGCCGGCGGCGCGGTGCAGGCGCTCGACGCGCAGGGCCTCGCCGGCAAGGTGCCGATCTCCGGCCAGGACGCCGACCTCGCGGCCTGCCAGCGCATCGTTCAAGGCATCCAGACCGTCACCGCCTACAAACCGCTCGCCAAGCTTAACCGCGCCGCCTGCGAACTCGCGGTCGCCCTCGGCACCGGCAAGGATCCGATGACCTCCATCGACCCCGCGCTCGGCGTGTGGGCGAAGCTCGACAACAACTACAAGCTGGTCGATTCGTTCTCGGTGGACGTCATTCCCGTGACCAGGGACAACCTCTACGACATCCTTGTCGTCCAGGACAAGTTCCATTCGCTCGAAGACGTCTACCGCAACATCCCCAGGGATCAGTGGCCCAAATAGCGGAAGGGGCCGCGCCGTGAAATGCGGAAGGCCCGGAAACGGCGGCCCGCCGCCGCCGTTTCCGGAGCCGGCCGGGGGAACGCCGCCGGCCGTTCGTTGGAGGAGGACGCAGCCATGACCGATTGCATTCTGGAAATGCGGGGCATCAGCAAGGAATTCCCCGGGGTCAAGGCCCTCTCCGACGTCAACTTCGATGTCCGCCGGGGCACGATCCACGCGCTGGTCGGCGAGAACGGCGCCGGCAAATCGACGCTGATCAACGTCGTCAGCGGCGTGTTCCCGCATGGGAGCTATCGGGGGAAATACATTCTCAACGGCGAGGAGATGCGTTTTCTCCATATCCGCGACGTCGCGAGGAAAGGCGTAGCCTGCATCCACCAGGAACTCAACCTCGCTCCCGACCTCAGCGTCGCGGAAAACATCTTCCTCAACGAAAAGCCGACCCGCCACGGCCTGGTCGACTTCGATGCCATGCACGACCAGTCCCGCCAGGTGCTGGAACGGATCGGCCTCAACACCAACCCCCTCGCCGGCGGCATCAGCCCCGAGGAACGCGTCGGCCGCCTCGGCATCGGCCGCAAGCAGATGGTCGAGATCGCCAAGGCCCTCACCCGGGACGTCAGCCTGCTGCTCCTCGACGAACCCACCGCCGCCCTCACCGGGGCGGAGGTGGACGTGCTTCTCGGCATTCTCGACGGACTGCGCCGGCAGGGCATGAGCATGATCTACATCTCGCACCGTCTCGACGAGGTCATGCGCATCGCCGACGACATCACCGTCCTCCGGGACGGCAAAAGCGTCGAGACCCGGGCGCGGGAGGACATGGACAAGGAAACCATGATCCAGCTCATGGTCGGCCGCGAGCTGACCAACCTGTTCCCCCGGGTTCCGCACCGGCGCGGCGAACTCGCGCTGGAATTGAGGAACTATTCGGTGCGCAACCCCGACGCTCCCGACCAGCATCTGATCAGGAACGTGAACCTCAAGGCCTATCGGGGGGAAATCCTCGGCGTCTCCGGGCTCATGGGGTCCGGCAGAACGGAACTGTTCACCGCCGTGTTCGGCGCCTTCCGCGAGAAGGGCGAGGGCGGGGTGTTCATCAACGGCGCGAAGGCGGACATCCGGGAACCGCGGGACGCCCTCGACCGCGGCCTGGTCATCATCAGCGAGGACCGGAAGAAGTACGGCCTCAACCTCGTTATGAGCGTCAAGCAGAACACGAGCATGAGCGCGCTGAAAAAAGTGTCGTCCCGCTTCATCATCAACGACAACAAGGAGGTGAAATACGCCAAGGACTATGTCCGCGACATCCGCATCGTCACGCCGGGCATAGAGACCCTGGTGCGCAACCTCAGCGGCGGCAACCAGCAGAAGGTGGTCATCGCCAAGGCGCTGTTCTGCGATCCGAGAATCATCATCCTCGACGAACCCACCCGCGGCATCGACGTCGGCGCCAAATACGAAATCTATAAAATCATGAATGAACTCGTCGACCGGGGAGTGGCGATCATCATGATCTCCTCGGAAATGGAGGAGATCCTCGGGATGAGCGACCGCGTCGTCACCATGTCCAACGGGAGGATCACCGGCGAGTTCGACATTTCCGAGGCGTCGCAGGAAATTCTCATGCGCGCGTCCGTCATAGGGAGGTAGTGCGACATGTCCAGCGAAGAAAACGAACTGACCGCCTCGGGCCGGTACGTCAGGGCGGGATGGCGGCAACGGATCGATTACCGGACCATCACCATGCTCGCCGTCCTCCTGCTACTTTGGCTCGGTTTCACCGCCTTCACCAGCGAATATTTCAGCGACCTGTCCGGCTCCTTCATCACCGCCCGCAACCTGTCCAATCTCACCCGCGCCATGGCCATCGTCGGCATTATGGGTTGCGGCATGGTCCTGGTGATCGTCACCGGCGGCATCGACCTGTCGGTGGGCACGGTCGCCGGGTTCATCGGCTGCGCGGCGGCGGCGATGCAGGTATGGTGGGAATGGAGCACGCCGCCGATCATCGTCGTCTGCCTCGCCATCGGCGCGGTCATCGGCGCGCTGCAGGGGACGATCATCGCTTACGTCGGCATCGCCGCCTTCATCGTCACCCTTGGCGGTCAGCTCGTTTTCCGGGGCGGAATCCTCTTCATCACCAAGGGCATGACCATCGCCCCGATGCGGGAGTCGTTCAAGTATTTCGGCAACGCCTACCTGAGCGCGACCTGGGGCTGGATCCTCGCCGTCGCCGCCGTCCTCGGGCTGTTGGCCAAGGAGTTGCGCCAACGCGCCGCCCGGCGCCGCTACAACACGCTTGACGAACCCTCCGGCTTCATGCTCGCGCGCTGGGCGGCGTACGCCGCGATCATCGTCGTCGCCATCGTCGTTCTCAACCGCTACCGGGGGCTGCCCATACCCGTTCTCATCATGCTCGTCCTCATGCTCGTTTTCACCCTTATCGCCGAGAAGACCACCTTCGGCCGCAAGATTTACGCCATCGGCGGCAACATCGCCGCCGCGCGCTACTCGGGCATCGCCGTGAAGCGGAATCTGGCCGTCGTGTACGCCCTCAACGGCCTGTTGGCGGCGGTCGCCGGGCTGATCCTCACCGCCCGCCTCAACGCCGGTCCCACCTCGGCGGCGAACATGAACATGGAGCTGGACGCCATCGCCGCCGCCGTCATCGGCGGCACGAGCATGAGCGGCGGCGTCGGCAAGGTGGCGGGCGCGATTCTCGGCGCCATGATCATGGCCAGCATCGACAACGGCATGAGCATGATGAACCTGATGCCGGCCTGGCAGTTCCTGGTAAAGGGCATGATCCTCGTCGCCGCCGTCTGGTTCGACATGCGAACCCAGGGCAGGAAGCGGGCGTAAGGGGGGCCGCGCGAAATGATCGTCGAAAACGATGGCTATGTCCTGGAAATGAGCGGCATCATCAAGGAATTTCCCGGCGTCAAGGCGCTCGACAACATGTCGATCAAGGTACGGCCGGGAACCGTCCATGTCCTGGTTGGTGAAAACGGCGCCGGCAAGTCGACGCTCATGAAAGTCCTCAGCGGCGCCTATTCCATCGACGCCGGACGAATCGTCTTCAACGGCAGGGAACTCCACGACCAGAACACGGCCGACGCCCTGAACGCCGGCATCTCCATGATACACCAGGAACTCAGCCCAATACGCGACATGACCATCGCCGAAAACGTGTTTCTCGGCCGCGAACCCATGAAAATGCGCGGCTTCTTCATCGATTTCGACGCGCTGTACAGGAATACCCGGGATCTGTTCGGCCACCTGGGGATCAAATACGACCCCGGCGCCAAGATGCGCACGTTGAGCGTGGCCGGCATGCAATTGGTGGAGATCGCCAAGGCCATCTCCCGCGACGCCTCGCTCATCATCATGGACGAACCCACCTCCGCTCTCACCGAAAACGAGGTGGAGGTGTTGTTCCGCCAAATCGCCGAACTTAAAACCCGGGGCGTGGCCATCATCTACATCACCCACAAGATGGATGAGATATTCACCATCGCCGACGAGATCACCGTCATCCGCGATGGCGAATGGATCGCCAGTGGTCCGGCCGCCGACTTCGACCAGGAAAGGCTCGTCTCCCTGATGGTCGGCCGCACCATCACCGACATCTTCCCGAAACAAACCGTGCCCGTCGGCCGCGAAGTGCTGCGCGTGGAAAATCTCGGCGGCAAGGGATTCGAGGGTGTAAGCTTCTCCGTGCGCGCCGGCGAAATCGTCGGCCTGGCCGGCCTCGTCGGAGCCGGGCGCACCGAAATCGCCCGGGCCGTCTTTGGGTTGGACGCCCCCAGCTCCGGCAAGGTGTTCATCGACGGCGAGGAGGTGGCCATCCGCCGCGTCCGGGACTCCATCCGCCGCGGCGTCGCCATGATTAGCGAAGACCGCAAGGAGGAAGGCCTGGTGCTCCAACGTTCGGTTCGGGAGAACGTTTCCCTGGTCTACCTCGGGCAATTCGTCTCCGGTCCGCTTATCGACGGCGCCGCAGAACGCCGCCGGGTCGAGGAATTGATCGAGACGCTCCGGGTCAAGGTCGCGTCCATGGACGCCGAAGTCTCCACCCTGTCGGGCGGAAATCAACAAAAGGTGGTTATCGCCAAATGGATACTCGGCGACGTCAAGGTGCTTATTCTGGACGAACCGACGCGCGGCATCGATATCGGCGCGAAATCCGAAATCCACCGACTGATGGGCAACCTGGCCGCCCGGGGCATGGCCCTCATCATGATATCGTCGGAACTCCCGGAAATACTTGGCATGAGCGACCGCATCGTCGTCATGCACGAAGGCAAAAAAAAGGGTGAACTGGTTCGCCGGGACGCCACCCCCGAAGCCATCATGCATATGGCCGTGTCGTGAATGGCGTCCCGGAACCGTTTTAGGAATCCCCTGTAACGGTGTGACAGAGGGAAATACGAATGCAGACGAAAAAGTGGGATCTTGCCGCCGTATATCGATCGTTCGGCACCGTGATCATCCTGGTCGCCTTGATTGCGCTGGCCTCGATATTCACCAGGAATTTCGCGACGTTCTCCAAC